>NZ_PJJK01000104.1:0-82237 GCF_002929785.1 Cryobacterium sp. Y62
GAACTCGGGTGGGTAGGGCTTGGGCATGATGACATCTTTCCAGTGAAGACGAATCTCCACAGGTCAGGAGTCAACCAAACCGGGGGCAGTCCCTTCCTTGGCTCGGTCTCGGGTGCGTTTGTCTTTGATGTTGCAGAGCGCCAGCTAGAGCATCTTGATCGCGGCTTCGTCGCTGGGGAAGTGGCCGCGGTTCTTGGTCACTTTCCGAAGTTGGTAGTTCAACGATTCGATGCTGTTGGTCGTGTAAATGACGCGGCGCAAATCCGGCGGAGAGGCCAGGAACGGGGTGAAGCGTTCCCAGGCATCCTCGAACGTTTTCGCTGCTGCCGGATATTTCACACCCAGGGGTGACGCCGCGAACGTGAGATCAACGCGCTCCACGCTTGGTCGAACCGGCGACCATGCCCGCGCCTGATCGATAAACTTTGGATATGTCAGACCAGCACTTCGAGCAGGACGAAACCCTGCGCCTTCCCACTGTTCAGTTTCGCGTCGTTCTTGACCTAGGCGCCCGGCTCGCGGCGGCCATCACCCTGCCCCCGGAGCTGGCCCATCCCGACCTGTTTGCCGACCGCGACGATGAGGGTGAAGCCCTCAACCTGTCGATCGACTACGACAGCGGTCAGCTGCACGTGCTGCTCGACGAAGCCGGTCCCAGCTTTCACTATCACGGTACTGCCGACCCGTACGAGAGCCCGTGGCCGAAGGACCAAACCGCCATTCTGCTGGAATGGGCGCTCGTCTTGGTGCAGGAGATCGACGGCCAGGACGAGCTGCTCAACTCGATCTATGAGGCCGCAGAGTGGTTCGAACAGGGCTTCACGCTGTATGTACCCGAGACCGAACCGACCCAGCTCGAATTGATTGAGGTCGACATCATCGGCGAACTGTTGACCCTCCCGTGGCTCGGCTCCGGGCGGGTCGATCACGAGCACATCGACGGCGACAATCACCCGATCGCGTTGCTCTGGAACATGAACAACGACGACCCCGACGCGCCCATCGCTCGCGCCTGGCTCGACCCGACTACCGGTCTGCCGCGTACCGCTGCTGAGTCCGGCGTGGACTGGAACGCCGTCGCCATGAGCGAAGACGAGGTGCTGCAGTGGTTGGTCGGCATCTACACCAACCACCACGTGGCCGCGACACCAGAAGCGCAGATCATGCGCGCCGCGCTCGAACGCATGGGCGGCATTAGCTGAGCCGGCTCTTTCGCGACCCACGGGTGAGCGCCGTGAGCAGACGTTCGAGCGGACCCTTTCCCAGAAAATAGTGCCACAGACTGGTCAGGATGAATGTGAGCAACAGCATCCAGGTCAGCAACGGCCAGCCGGGGTAGTCAACCTCCCGGCCGCCCGCTACCACGATGGCCAGGACCATAATCTGCAGCGTGTAAACGGTCAGCGCCATCGATCCGGTCGCTGCGACCGGCGAGAGGATGCCGCGCACCGCACGACCCAGCCGGCCACGATTCACCGCAGTGAGCCAGAGCAGCGCGCCGATTAGCGCGATGGCGAGCCCGCCAGAGCCGATCACCTCGGCGATCGATCCCGAGTGCGCCTCAGCGCTGACTCCGGACAGCACGATGGCCGCACCGTAGCCGGCCACCGTCGCTGAAGCGCCGACACCGACGAGGGCGACCTGGGTTTTTACACGTCGCAGATCGGACCGTGCGACGATGAGACCGGCCAGGAGAAACGGCATCCAGATCAGCACCGGGTAGGTGCCGTTGAGAAAGAAATAGTCGACGAAATAGCCGAGCTCGGGCTGGTCGACATTCACGTCAGCTTGGGCGGCGCCGAGCATGGGCGCCCCCAGCAGAAACGCGACGCCGATCAGGCCGAGCAGCCACCGACGTAAAAAAAGCAGCGGCAGAAGTAGCAGAAACATGAGGGCGTAGAAATGCAGGATGATGGCGATGCCGCTGTGCAGGCTCGATAGCACCAGGCCGAGCAGAAACAAAAATAGCGCGCGCACCATAATGCCGAATACGCGATCTGAACGCTGACCCCAGCCCAGCGGATGTGCCGATCCGGTCATGATTCCGAGCGATATTCCGGCCAGGGTCGCGAACAGAATGGAGGAGCGCCCATCGACAAGCAATTCGGCATCACCCGCGCGCGGAACGGCATGGGCTACAAACATGCCGATGATCGCGAGCCCGCGAGCGATGTCGATGGCAACGACCCGTTTGCCCTGGTCAGGCCGCGTCTGCATGAGAATAGGCTACGGGTTCTCGCGGCCTCACGCAGACGGGTTCGCGCTTTCAGCCAGCGCGCCGGTCAGATGAAGGGCCAGCGTGGTCGGCTGTCATCAGCTATTGCTGGCTGGCAGATTGCTGCGCATCAAGCGCGACGCTGCAAGGCACATTCTGCACAGTCGCTGCCGCAGGCACGATCATATCGCTCTGGCCACGCTTCTTCGACACTGTACATCGATACGGAGCCGTCGATTTCGTAGTGCTCGGTGGTTTGAGCTGCTGCATCCGCTCGCCTAAAGGTGGCACGTGCTTGAGAAGTTGGCATCCGTGCAAACCTCTCAAACACGTGCCGCGAGCGCTAGCTAGTGTCACGAGTCTGCGCGTGATGGCTGGCAACCTCATGCCAGAAAGTGTGGCACCGTTCGTGCAACCCAGCGCCGATGGTAACGTCACCTAGGTCTGCCCAGCGATTGGCAGCAGTGCCCGTCTGTTTGCTCATCTCCTAGGAACTCCCTCATGCCGCAACGCCTGAACCTGTCCAAGAACCTACCGCGCAGCTTGGTCGGGTTGTCGCGCGAGATCCTGCAGGACTTGCAGCAGTTGGCGCGCACGCCCTCCCTGCTCGTGGCGTGTAACTACGGCGGCACCCTGTCGTATCACGGCGCTTCCGATGTGCCCTCCAAGCTGCTCACCGAATCGGCGCTCGCACTGCGGGCGCTTGCCGCGCTGCCCAACACTCACACGGCCGTGATGAGCGGGCGCACCCTGCGCGATCTTGCCGCTGATTCGCGGCTGCCCCGCGAGGTGCACCTGGTCGGCTCGAACGGCGCTGAGTTCGACTCGGAGTTCTTCGACACCGAGGACGGCGACGCGACCAGGCAGGATTCCGGTGCGGCCCTCGACCGGTTGCGCTCCCGCCTCGGCGTCAGTGCCGCCTTCTTCGCGGGCGACGGTGCGAGCGACGAGATGGCGATGAACACCCTGCACGGCCCCGACCTGGGAATTCACATCGGCGACGGCGAATCCGTCGCCGCGCACCGGGTCAGCGGTCCGGAAAAGCTCGCACAACTACTGGCCCTGCTCTTTGAACTGCGTAAGGACTGGCTGTTCGGCCAGCACGTCGTTGCCATAGAACGCCACTCCATGATCGGCGATGGCACGTCGACTGCCCTCGTGACGCCGGAAGCGCGCATCTGCTGGATGACGCATCCTCTGCCCGATTCTGGCTCACTGTTCGCGAGTATTCTGGGCAGTGAAGAGGCCGGTCACTTCTCGATCGAACCGGTCAAGAAGAGCCGCGTGCTCGGCCAGCGCTATGTCGACAACACCATGATCGTCGAAACCCGTTGGGCAGACGTGACTGTGACCGACTACATTGAGCCCTCGCCGCTCGGCATCACCAACCTCGTGCGCAAGCTCACCGGCACCGGTCTGGCTCGCATCGTGTTCGCGCCGCGCCCCGACTACGCCGTTGCCCACTTCAACATGCACGCGGACGGCGGTCTCGTCACCATCACCGGAACCCCCGACCCCATCGCGCTGTCGGCGCCGGGCGTCGAATTCACGGTCACCTCCGACGGACGCAACGAGACGGCCACGGCCATCGTCGACCTGTCGCAGGGCGCGGTCATGCTCAACCTGCGCTGCGGCGACACCGAGCCGTATATTCCGGATGCTGCCGGCGAAGCAGCCAGGCGCGGCGCGGTCATGAATGATTCCCGTGCCTGGGTGAACACACTCACCCTGCCGAGCGTGAAGCCGTCGCTCGTGAGCCGCTCCGCGCTCGTGTTGCGTGCCCTTTGCTACGAACCGACCGGTGCGGTGCTCGCTGCCTCGACGACGTCATTGCCCGAAGGTATCGGCGGAACCCGCAACTGGGACTACCGCTACTGCTGGCTGCGTGACGGATCGATGACGGTCAAGGCGCTCGTCGACCTCGGATCGACCAACGAAGCCGACGGCTTTTTGCACTGGCTGGCCGGCGTCGTTGAAGACAGCCCCGGCGCTCAGTGGCTGCATCCGCTCTATTCGGTCACCGGCTCGTCGCTGTCGACGGAGGCGAGCCTCGAATCACTGCCCGGCTACGCCGGATCTCGCCCGGTGCGCATCGGAAACGCCGCAGACAATCAGGTGCAGATCGACGTCTTCGGACCGGTCGCCGAGCTCATGGACACGCTCAGCGCCCGGCAGGGAACGCTCTCGGACTTTCAGTGGCACCTGCTCACCGAGATGGTCGAGGCCGTCACCAGCCGCTGGCAGGAACCCGACCACGGCATCTGGGAGGCCCGGCGCTCGCCGCGGCACCACACCTATACCAAGACGATGTGCTGGGTGACGGTGGATCGTGCCATTCGCACCGCCGTTCGGCACGGTCGCGAGGTCGGTGCCGGGTGGCAAGAACTCGCCATCACGATTCGCGACGAAGTGCTGCGCGAGGGCTGGAGCGAGGAAGCCCAGTCGTATACCGTCGCCTACGACAGCCCGGATCTGGACGCCGCCGTGCTCCATATCGGGCTGTCTGGCCTGCTCGACGTCAACGACGAACGATTTCAGAAGACGGTCAGCGCTGTCGAGCGCGAGCTGCGCGTTGGTCCGACCGTGTTCCGCTACCGCTACGACGACGGGCTGCCCGGGCTTGAAGGTGGCTTTCACATTTGCACGACCTGGCTGATCGAGGCCTACGTCCTGGCCGGGCGCCTCGATGAAGCTGAAGCGCTGTTCAACCAGCTGGTCATCCTGGTCGGCCCGACGGGGCTGCTTTCGGAGGAGTTCGATCCGGCCACCGAGAAGCACCTCGGCAACCACCCGCAGGCGTACTCGCACCTCGGCTTCATTCGCTGTGCGCAGCTCCTTGACGAGCACCGCGGGCGGTAGCGTGGGCCGGTTTTTGCGTGTCCGCAGTGAGGATGCGCCCGGGTCTCGGACACATGTCCGAAAAGTGCTATACTGAATGGATGAATTCGTTGACTGACCCTGGCCTCCTGGCCGAGGTGCCGGTCGACGTTCTCGTCGATTCGTCAAAGCTCACGCACGACCCGCGCGCCGAGCGCACCCGCGGGCTCATCCTCACGGCGATCCGTACGTTAATTGCCCAGCCGGCAGCATCCGTTTCAGTGGCCGAGATCGTTCGTCTGGCCGGAATCAGCCGCAGCTCGTTCTACGCGCATTTCGCTAGCCTCGACGTTCTTGCCGCCGAGCTGCTGCAGGCGCAGTTCGCCGACATCGGCTCGGCTGGCCTGGCTTTGCAGCCGGCGCGCGTCGGCGAGAGCGCGGCCCGATTCGGGTATGGTCGCCTTGTCGCGCACATGGTTGAAAATTTTCCCCTGTACGCGAGCGTGCTCGAGCTGCCGTTGACTCGCAGTGCGCACGATCAAATCATCGAGGCCTACGCCACCCGCATGCTCGAGTCGGTGCTTGTCTTCGACGAGACCGTGAACGCCGAGCTGGTCATGACCTATGTCGCCGGCGGTGCACTCACCCTGATCGGCTCCTGGATGCGTGGCCACCTCGACGTATCCGACGACGAACTTGTTGACCAGCTCGTGGCGCTGCTGCCCGGTTGGCTGCTCGACCCCCAGATCTCAAGCGCAACGCCCTTACGCGTTGCATCACCCACACAACACTGAAGGCGCATTCCATGAAGATTGAAATCGGCGAAACTCTGGTTTACCCACACCACGGCGCGGTCACCATCACGGCCCTCGCAACCCGCACGATCAAGGGCGTCGAAAAGCAGTTCATGACCCTCAACGTGCACACCAGCGCGCTGACCATTCAGCTGCCGGTCGACAACGTCGAGCTCGTCGGCGTGCGCGATGTCATCGATGCCGCCGGCGCAAGCGCCGTCTATGAAATTCTCCAGAACGCCTTCACCGAGGAGCCGGGCAACTGGTCACGCCGTTACAAGGCCAACCAGGAAAAGATGGCCAGCGGCAGCGTCTACCGGGTCAGCGAGGTCGTGCGCGACCTGTGGCGTCGCGACCAGGACAAGGGCGTTTCCGCCGGCGAAAAGCGGATGCTCGAAAAGGCGCGTCAGATTCTCGTCTCTGAGCTCGCTCTGGCCCAGGGCCTAACCGACCAGGAAGCCGGTGACCTGCTGCTCATCGAAATTCAGAACTACGTCGTCAGCGATGAGCCGGTGGAAGTAGCGGTCTAGTCTGACCGACCGCGCACCCAGATCGGGCGCGGTCGTCCGCTGGTCAAGCCGGGCCCGGGTAACTAGCCGGCAGGCTACGAGCGCGGCGCGGCGTGCGACTTGCGGATGCGGCGGCCGTCAGCAATGGTCTGCATCTCCTTCAGGGCGGCCTTCTGGCTCTTCCGGGTTCCGCGGGGCGGCAGCTGAATGTTCGCTTCGGCGGCGATGCCCGCCTGCAGTTGGCGGCCACGTTCGAGTTCGGCGTCGAACTCGGCACCGAACAGCAGAGCGAGGTTGGTCAGCCACAGCCAGAGCAGAAAGATCACGATGCCGGCCAGCGAACCGTAGATTTTGGCGTAATTCGAAAACGTCGTGACGTAGAATCCGAATCCCAGGGATGCGATGACGATCGCCACGAGCGCGACCAGCGCCCCGAGGCTGAGCCCGCGAAACTTCGGCTGCCGCACGTTCGGTGTGAAGTAATACAGCACCGCGATCAGCAGCACCACGGCGGCCGCGAGCAGCGGCCACTTGGCAATGGACCAGACCAGCTGCACGGTCTGGCCAAGCCCGAGGGCTACGCCGACGGCATCCGTTATGGGGCCGCTGATCGCCAGGATCAGCACGGAGACGAGCAGCAGGGCGATGCTGATGACGGTGACGAGCAGTTGCGTGGGTTTGAGCTTGAAAAACGTTCGCCCCTGGCCGAACACCCCGAGCAGCGAGACCAAGGCGATGAGCGCCGGAAACAGCGACAGCACGGCGTAATAGGTGAGCGATGCGGCAATGTCGGTGCACTGGTCGGTGCCGAATTCGCTCAGGGTGCGTTTGACGATGTACTTCCACGACCGCTTCGACACCTCGGCCGGTGTATCCGGTTTGCGGTCGTCGTCGGCGCCCGAAACCGCCGAGGTTGCGTACAGGTTCAACATTGTGCTTTCTTTCCTGGCGTGATGATTGACCCAATAGTCAGGGGAGTGCGGTGCGCGGCGGGCCTGAGTGCCCGACACGCACCGGAAACTGGCCTACTTTTTGAAGACGTCCTTGACGTCTTCGCCGACCTTCCTGGCGCTCGCTGAGGTTTGATCGGCACGGCCTTCGGCGACCTTGGAATCGTCGTTGATCGCCTTTCCGACGGCCTCCGTAGCTTTGCCCTTGAGGTCCTGCGCGGCGTTCTTGATTTTGTCTGATGCACTCATCGTGTTCTCTCTCTCGTGTGCTGTTTTCGGGGGAACGTTTCGGCGCGGGCGCGTCGAACGTAGGTAGGGGGCATCCAGTTGAGTCGCGATTTAGGGGATGCGGGTGTTGCGGCTGGCACGCACCCGGAAACCTCCGCTGATCTGCAGCAGGGCCAGGATGCGCAGGCCCAACAGCCCATCGAGGGCGTTCAGGGCCTGTTCGACGATGTGCACGACGTCCGTCGGGGAGGTTCCGCGACGACAGGTCACCGAGATCTTGAGTACGGCGTCGCGGGTGACCCGATAGGTCGAGACGCGGGTCGACAAAAATTCGGGGTGCTCGTCGAGCGCCCGCTGCAGCAATTGTTCAGCGACGGCGGAATCAACCTGGGTTGCACCCCAATTCGTCGTATTTTCGCTGATCAGGTGGCCGGAATGGCCGCGCCCCTGCCGCAGAATGAAGCTGAGCAGCAAGACAGTGACCGCCAGCAACACCGCGAGGGTGGCGATCCACAGCCAGCTGTGCGCTGTGCCATCCGGGTCGGTTCCGACGAGTGGCGTAGCCCGGAGCCAGCCTACGACCGTCGTGCGGGCTGTGTCGGCAACCTCGGTCCAGGCATCCCGAATCGCGGTTCGCGTGGCGAGCAGGCCGAGTAGTACGGCTGTGGCGAGCAACACCAGGCCGGCCACGAAAACGACGCTGCGGTTGAGCGCGCGGTTGGTGTTGTTCACGCTCCGACCCTTCCTCCGGCGGCCACGACGACGCGGGTCTCTAGCGCCGGTCGCAGTTGTAAACCGTTGAGCTGGTCGCGCACGGCCTGCTGCACCGCGTCGCGCTGCACCGTTCGGCCCGAGGTCGGGGTCAAGTGCACAGTGGCAAAGCGGCGCGAGACGCTGACCCGGGTATTGTCCGGGGCGATCCCGCCGACGCGAGCGGCGCGCCTCGCCACGGCGGATGCGATCACCTCGTCATCGACAACGGTCACCGTGCGCTCCGAGTCGATCAGGTGCCTGGCGCGGCGCCCGGGGGCAACCGCAACGACCAACAGCATGAGACCGAGCAGGGCGCAGCCCGCCGCGATCGCTCCCAGCAACGGAATGGACATGTTCGAAGCGGATGCAACGCCAGCGGCAAGTTCGGCCGGCGTCGCAAGCAGGGCCGGCTGGCCGAGCAGCAGCAGCACCATCTCGGTACCCAGCCAGCCGCACGACAGAATGACCACGACAGCCACGGCGATGGCCGCAGCCGACCGAGGCGAGTGAAGTTCGCGGCGACCGATGCGGGCGCTCCGCGCGGTCGTCGTCACGGCGGACCGGTCTATCCCGCCGTGCATGACGGTCGCGCTGCTCATCGCACTCGCCGTTCCCGCTGCACATCAACGCCAGTCAATCGCACGGTGACCCGGCCGATATCGGCGCCGGTCAGTTCACCGACGCGGCGACGAATCTGAATCTGGGCCGTGGCCGACCGAGCCAAAATGGTGCCGCCCGTGCGCGCGAGGACGGCCGGTTCGCGGCTGACGTGCCAGAGCGGAACGACGCGAATCGAGGTGCTGATCGTGAGCGCGAGCATACCGTGGTCGTCGCCGAGTTCGACACTGACCCGGTCTGGTGCCACCCCGAGCGACTCGGCGGTAGCCAGTCCGACGATCCGGCGCAGCGCGTTCGGCGCGATTCGAGTACGCCCGCGGGTCGCGGGCGGCGCGATTGTCGTGCCCGGCGCATCCGCTCTGGCGGTCGTTTCACCGAGAAACCAGTCGGTCGCCACGCTCATGACGAAGAACGCTTTCCCTGAAAGGCGCCGATCAGTGAACCGAGATCGAGGCGGCCGTCAATTACGCGGCCAACGAGCGAACCGACCAGCATGGCCAACGCCACGAATAGAAACACCCAAAAACCCAGAATGACCCAGGTCAGCGCCAGAATCGCTCCGACCAGCATGCCGGTGCGGGTTGCGCTGGTCACCGCAGTGCGGCTTTGTTCGGCTCAGCCTCGACCTCGTCGCTGGGCAGGTGAATGTCAACGATGGTCACGTTGACCTCGGTGACTTCGAGTCCGACGAGGTCTTCAATGGCCCGAATCACACTCGAGCGGATGTCGTCGGCCACCTGCTGCAGCTGCACCGGGTACTCGGCGACGATGGTCACGTCCACGGCGACCTGCGTTTCGCCGACCTCGACCGAGATGCCCTGGCTCACATCCGTGTTGTTCATGGCCTCGCGGATGGCGCCAAGCGCCCGGGCCGCGCCGCCGCCGAGGGCGTGCACACCGCTGACCTCGCGGGCGGCAATGCCGGCGACCTTGGCCACGACGCCGTCATTGATCACGGTTCTTCCCGTGCCGGTGAGCGGTTCGCCGGCCAGAGCCGTGCCGACGGGTAGGCGGTTGCCGGGCGGCGTGGTTGCAGAACTGGTGCCGTTGGTGTCGCTGAGGTCCATGGGTAGCTCCTTGAGATCGGGCCAGCTGTGCAGGCCGAAAGCGGATTGTTACCTGTAGGACGAAACCTGTGGCATATTCGTCACGCGAAGGTGAGGAAAATTTTTGAATCGTTCGCACGAGGAGGTGACGTGCCCGGAACAGTGCGTGAGCAGGTCGCCTCGCCGTTGGATACGGCAGCCGACCGGATGCTCGCCGACCGCGCCGCCGACGGCGACCTCCGAGCTTTCGAGGTGCTCGTGCGCCGGTATGGACCGCTCATGCGGGTCTACGCCACCCGGGTTCTCGGGTCTAATGACGAGACCGACGACGTGGTACAGGAATCGTTCATCACTGCCTGGCAGCAGCTCGGCCGACTCGAGGATGGCAACGCCGTGAAGAGCTGGCTGATGCGCATCGTCAGCCGCAAGAGCATCGATCGGCTGCGCGTTCGCCGCCAACACGTGAACATCGATGACACGGATGCCCCGGCGCCAGAGCGCACCGCCCCGCATGCCCTGGCCGAGGTCGAGTCGCAAACCGAAGCGCTGGCCCGAGTGCTCGCTGCTCTCCCCGAGGACCAACGGCGCTGCTGGACTCTGCGCGAAATCGCCGAGTACAGCTACGGTGATATTGCCGCCGAGTTGAACCTGCCCACATCGACCGTGCGCGGATTGCTGGCCCGGGCGCGCAAAACCTTGCTTCGCGAGATGGAGGAATGGCGATGACCGAACTGACGCCGGCAGATCGGCGCTTCGTCACCTTCGACCTCGACGACACCGATCGCGAAGAGGCCGGCCTGAACGGCCACACTATTGAACAACTCAGCGACTACCTCGACCGGGGCGGGCTACCAGCTGACCCGAGCATCGACGATTCGCCGGACTGCGAAATTGCCCTGCGCGGTCTCGAGCGCCTACGCCGAGCGCAGCTGTCGCTGCTTGAGCGCGACCTCAAGCGGGAATCCCTCCGCAACGACAGCTGGGTCGCATCGGTTCTGGAGAACATCAGCCTGGAGGCGCACGCCGGCCGGGAGATCCCGCTGGCGCACTCGTCACCGACGGCGCGTCTCGTTGTGACCGAGGGTGCTGTTCGGGGTATTCTGCGGGAGACCGGGGACCGACTGGAGAACATTTTGGTCGGACGGTGCGTGCTCGTCGGAGACGTCAGCGTGCCCGGTGAACCCATCACGATTTCGGTAGATGCGACTGTATTCCCGGGGCAGAATATTCCGGCGGTGGCCGAGCAATTGCGACAGGCGATGTATGTCGCTTTAGGAAAATACACGGAACTGGTCGTCGCGGCCATCGATATCACGGTGAGTAATCTGTATACCGCGCCCGATGCATCCGCTCATGAACAGGAGCGATGATGTCTCCGGTGCATCCCTCGACCGACGAACTCGACCAGGTGGTGCGTCGGGTTGCGGGCGTAAACTCTTTGTATCCCGCGGGGCCCCTCCGCGCGAAGGTGGTCACAGCCACCCTCGGTGCCCTGACGCATCGTCTGCCCGCAGCCTCGGTGGTGGTCAGGACCCAGGGTGCCGACGGCGTTCGGGTCACGGCCAAGATCGGCATCACTGCGGACGAGTCGGCCGGCGAAGTTTCGAGGCGTGTGCACGATGCGATCGCTGCGCACCTGCGGCAATCCGGCGATCCGGCGGTGGCCGAGATCACCGTGATCGTGGCTCGAATCGGGTGAGCGTCTGGACCTGCGCGGGGCCCGTGCTAGCTTGCCCCAGATAAAGCAGAGAGAAATGTTCCTCCAAGCGGATGCTGCGTTGCGCTGCGTCATCGACCAGATCACCCCAGCCCAGCTCGACCCCGACCTCGAGCCCGACCCCGACAGAATCCTGCACCTCAGCTACGGCGATTATCTGCTCAACGAAGCGCTGCAGCACACCACCCTGTATCGGGCCTTCCAAGCCTGGAGTATCGCCAGGCACATGGGCCTTGGCTACTCGCTGCCCGACGATCTGGTCGATAACCTGTGGAAGCAGGTCGCACCCAACATCGAAATGTGGCGCGGTTTCGGGGTTTTTCCGCCCGAGGTGCCGGTTTCCGAGGGCGCGAATCGTGAGGTCCAGCTGCTTGGCAAGGCCGGGTACTGGCGCGCCTAGCTCCGCTACACCCCGATGGCCATCCGCACGCCGAGGGCGATCATGACCACGGCGATGAACGCGTCCAGCACACGCCAGGAGGAGCGCTGGGCAAACAGGGGTCGCAGCATCCGCGCGCCAAAGCCCAAAGCGAAGAACCAGACAAAGCTTCCCGTGATCGCGCCGGCGCCCCACCACCAGCGTTCGCTCGCCCCCTGCTGATTGGCCACCGAGCCGAGAAAGATCAGGGTGTCGAGGTAGACGTGCGGGTTGAGCCAGGTCAGTGCGAGGGTCGTCGCGACGACTGCTCTGGTGCTCTCGTGCGTGATGGCCGCTGCTACGAGCACGCCGGGGCGAAAGGCGCGCACTGCGGCGAACATACCGTAGCTCAGGAGAAAGCCGACGCCGAGTACCTGCACGACGACCAATACAACCGGGGCGGTTCGAATGAGAGCGCCGATTCCCACAATGCCGGCCAGGATGAGCACGGCATCGGAGACCGAACAGATCAGCACGGCCGCGAGCACGGTGCGGTTTTTGCCCTCGATGCCGAGCCGCAGAATATACGCGTTCTGGGCGCCGATCGCGATGATGAGGGCGAGTCCGGTGCCGAAGCCGAATAGGGCGGGCAGAAGCGTATCGGCGAGGTTCATTTCTTGCTTAGTTTCGGGCGCTCTATTCGGGGGTTACACCGTTGTAGAAGTGCTCGAACACCATGCTCGTGCGGGTTGACGCCACGGCCGGATCGGCGGAGAGATGCTCGAGCACGAAATCGCGTACATCGTCGGTGTCGCGGGCCGACAGGTGAATGATGAAGTCCTCGGAACCGCCGAGAAAGAACAGCTGGACGACCCGGGGCATCACCCGGATCGAGTCGCGAAAGGCCGGGATGTGTGTGCGGGCCCCGGCGCGGATGCTGACGCTGATCAGCGCCTGCAGCCCGAAACCGATCGCCTTGGGATCGACCATGGCCGTGAAATCGGTCACGATTCCACGGCTGACCAGTGAGCGCACCCGGGAGACACAGGTGGACTCGGCGATTCCGGCCGCCGCAGCCAGACGACTGTTGGTGGTGCGGGAATCCGCCTGCAGCGCCGCGATCAGAATGCGATCGACCTCGTCGAGGGTTTCGACCTCCCGAATCCTCTTCGCGTCAGCCATGTCGCTTCTCCTCGTCACCGCATAATTCGTGAAATATTCTTAAAGTCTGGCAGATTCCACGGATTTTACCTAGTGGGAACGAATCAATAGCAGTCTTACCCCTGTCAAAGCCGATGCGTTCGGTACTGGTAACCCGAACCGGATCCCCTATGTTGGTCGGCCTTCCAAGCGGAGCTGTTGTTGGTCGCCGACGCGGTCGCCTGAGCTTTGGTGCCGGCCGGCAGCGGATGCGAATGCGGTCAGGAAGTCGCGGCGATGACGCGGTGCAGCGCATCGCGCAACACGACCAGCTCATCGAGCGGAAGATTGAGTGCTTCGACAACTTGCGGCGGGATGGTTTCGGCGACGGAGCGGAGGGCCTCTCCTTGTGCGGTCACGGTAATGTCGAGCGTGCGCTCGTCGGCCTCTCGGCGTTGCCGGCGCACGTAGCCGGTTGCTTCGAGCCGCTTGAGCAGGGGGGAGAGGGTGGCCGGATCAAGGCAGAGGGTCTGACCGAGGCCCCTAAGGGTGCGTGGGCTCTCGTCCCAAAGCGCGAGCATGACCAGATACTGCGGATGCGTAAGGCCGAGCGGCTCCAGAATGGGCCGATACAGTGAGATGACATTGCGTGAGGCGATCGCAAGGGCGAAGCAGACCTGGTTGTCGAGAGCGAGCGGATTCTCGAGCATTGGCGATGTCATGGGCGTTCCGTTCCCGCCGGTTGTTCTTCCGGCCATTAATTAGTACACTAACAGTTATGACACACGGTAAGGACAGCCGCCCGCGAATCAAGGGACGGGGCGGAATGACTGCCTGGCTCAACGGTCGTCTGTTTCCCATTCTGGGACCGCCGCCGGTCGGACTGAATGGGTCGGATCTAGTGCCTGCCGCACCCGCGCCGGTTCGTAGCTGCCCGGTCTGCGCCCAGCCGATGGATCAGCACGACATCGATCGAAGCGGCGCGCGCACCCAGCTGCACTGCCCGTCGCCGCGCACTAAACGGCAGCACTAAGCTGGGCGGCAATCAGGGGAGATCGATGACGACGGATCAGGCCGACCTCGACCTCGCTATTGCCGAGCTGGCTGCCGGCAGCGAGCGATGGGCGGCGACTACCCTCGCGGCGCGCGGCGATCTGCTGACGCGTGTCGCAGCATCCGTCGCCGCCGAAGCCGAGCCCTGGGTGCTCGCGGCCGCGCATGCCAAGAGGCTCGACCCGGCGTCGCCGCTGATCGGCGAGGAATGGCTGACGGGCCCGTACGGCGTGCTCACGTCGTTGACCGCGCTGAAGCGCACACTTCGGGTGCTCAGCACCGGGCGCAGCCCCATTGCGAACCGATGGCTGGGGCGGGCACCGGGCGGTCGGGTTACGGTTTCCGTACTTCCGTACTTCCGTACTTCCGCACAACGCCTGGGACGGGCTCCTGCTGCACGGATTCACCGCCCAGGCCTGGCTGCGACCGGGCGTCACAGCGGCACAGGCCCGCTCCCGGGCCGGACTGGGGCAGCGTGTTCCCGGCAGCGAACCCAGCGACCACTCTGGCCCTAGACCAGACCGTAGGGTAGGCCTCGTGCTCGGTGCCGGAAACATCAGCTCGATCGCACCGCTCGACGTGCTCTACGAACTCGTGGCACACAACCGGGTCTCCATCCTCAAACTCAACGCCACCTTCGATGGCCTGCTGCCGGTCTATCGCGCGGCGCTCGCCCCCCTCATCGACGACGGCCTGCTGCGCATCGTCACCGGCGGCGCGGATGTGGGCGGTTACCTCGCGCAGCACTCCGGCATCGGCCACGTGCACATTACCGGCAGCGCGACCACCCACGACGCCATCGTGTTCGCCGGTGCGAAAACGGATGCCCCGCGCCTGACCAAACCGATCACCAGCGAACTCGGCGGTGTTTCGCCGATCCTCGTACTGCCGGGCCGGTGGAGTGCCCGCGACCTGCGCTATCAGGCCGAACACGTCGCCACCATGCGGCTGCACAATGGCGGCTACAACTGCATCGCCGGGCAGGTGCTCGTGCTCAGCGCAGCCTGGCCGCAGAAGAACGCGTTTCTGGACGCGGTCGAGGCTGCCCTTGCTTTCGCACCGGCTCGGCCAGCCTGGTACCCCGGCAGTGATGAGCGGATGCTCGCAGCCCGCACCGTCTACCCGGCCGCGCGGTCGATCCCTGGCGGGCGCCTGCTCGTGGCAGCGAAGTCAGCTGTACCGGCCGAGGCGAGTCGTGAAGCACCGCAAACGGATGGTGTGGACTCAGCCGAGGCGCGGGCATCCGCTGTGCCGGAAGATATGCTCAGAACTGAATACTTCGCGCCGGTGCTCAGCGTCGTCGAACTTCCCGGCACCGGCCAGGCGTTTCTCGACACGGCCGTCGAGACCGTCAACCGCGACTTTCTGGGCACGCTCGGCGCGAATATTCTCGGGTCGCCAAGCAGTATTCGGCGGCTCGGAGCCGGGTTTGAGCAGGCCGTGGCGCGCCTGCACTACGGGACCATTGCGATCAACGCATGGACCGGCGTCGGGTTTCTGTCAGCGGCGGCGCCGTGGGGTGCGTTTCCGGGGCATACCCTCAGCGACGTGCAGAGCGGCATCGGCGTGGTGCACAATGCTCTGCTGCTCGATGACGTGGAGCGCACCGTCGTGTGGGGGCCTTTTCGGCCGTTTCCGCACTCGATCGTGCACGGGGAGTGGGCGCTGCTGCCGAAGCCTCCGTGGTTCGTGTCAGCCCGAAGTGGCGCGTCTACCGCCCGCCTGCTGACCGAATTCGCCGCGCGTCCCTCGATGCGCCGGCTGCCGGGCATCCTTGCCGCCGCCTTTCGCGCCTGACCCGGTGCAATAGATTGGCAGCACACCCAACGATGCGAGGTTCATTATGACTGGCTGGCGACTGCGCGATTTTCACTCCGACGATCTGGACGGCATTCTGCGCCTGTGGGACGGGATCAAGGCCGCCGACACCGAGCCGGTTTACGGCCTGTCCGAGGTGCTCGCCTCCTGCCAGAAGGACCATGCCGTCGTAGCCCTGCACGGAGATGAGTTGGTCGGTGCCGCCGTCGGCCGCGCCGCGCACGCGCAGGGCTGGATCGTCTTTCTGGCGACCGCGGAAAAATGGCAGAGCCAGGGCATCGGAACGGCTATGCTCGCCGCGCTCGAAGCCCGTATGGCGCCGCACGGCATGACCAAGCTGTCCGCGCTCATGCCCGAATCCGAGACCAAGGTCGACGCGTTTCTCAACCGCGGCTTCGAGGTCAAGAAGAACCTGCGCTATTTCGAACGACACATTCCAGTTCAGCGCGAGGAGCTCAAGCTGCTCGGCGAGCTCGGCGGCCGCGTGCTGCCCCGCGACCTCTGGCAGAAGGTCGGCGGCATGGCGCGCGAGAAGGAACTCCTCGAACGCCGACTGGTCATGCCCCTGGCCAAACCCGAACTGGCCGAGCGATACGGTGTTTCTCCGCCCAAAGCGGTCGTGCTGTTCGGCCCTCCCGGCACGGGAAAGACCACCTTCGCCAAGGCGATCGCTTCTCGCCTGGAATGGTCATTCATCGAGGTGTTCCCATCGCGCCTGGCGGCCGACCCGCAAGGCCTGGCCGGAGCGTTGCGCGAAACGTTCCTGAAGATCTCGGAGCTCGAACACGCGGTGGTGTTCATCGACGAGGTCGAAGAGATCGCGTCCCAGCGATCAGGCGAACCACCATCGGCGATGCAGGGCGTGACCAACGAACTGCTCAAGATTATCCCCGCCTTCCGTGACCAGCCCGGGCGCCTGCTGGTCTGTGCGACCAACTTTATTCGCGCGCTCGACTCCGCTTTCTTGCGTCACGGCCGGTTCGACTACGTCGTGCCGATCGGATTACCGGATGTCGCCGCGCGTCAGGCTATCTGGGAACGCTATATCCCCGAGGCGGTGTCCGACGAGGTCGACCTTGCGGTACTGGTCGAAAAGAGCGAGGGATTCTCGCCCGCCGACGTTGAGTATGCCGCGCATCGGGCGTCTCAGCACGCCCTCGAGAAGGCGCTGTACTCAGCCGACGACGGTCCGGCGATCAATGGGCCGCGCACCGAAGACTATGTCACGGCCATCTCGGAGACGCGCATGACCGTCTCCGCCGAGGTCGCGGCCGAGTTCCTCGAAGACATCGAGCGTCTTGCCCGATTGTAGTCAAACGGATGCCCGGGCCCACCTTCGGAACGTGGGCCCATGACCTATCACGGGCCCGGAAGGGATTGCTGGCTCAGGCGACGGAGTCAGTGATCTCGTCGTCCAGATCGGTGGCTGAGGCCCCGGGGATCAAAACCGTAACGGGCGCGCGCCCCGCTCGCGGGCGCTGCCCGGTCTTGACTCTCGCCTGGTAGAGGTGGGACTCAACCGTGCGTACCGATACGTAGAGTGCAGTCGCGATCTGTCGGTTGGTCAGGCCTCGCTCGGCCAGTATGGTGATCTCTTTCTCCCTCCCGGTCAACAAGCGAGCGCCGTCGGAGGCCACGAACGACTCAGTGCGTTTCGCGCTGTCGGTTGGTTCCAGAGCCGGCCTGGTCGCTGCGCCGTTCGGAAAGCTCGAGCCCACGTTTGAAACGCTCGGTGCATCGACAGCGATCGACGCGCTGCGGGCATCCGTTTCGCCGTCTCGCTCGGTGAGCAGTCGCGTCACGTGGCCAACGGGCTGCCCGAGCTGCACGAAGATCTCGATCAGCCAGGAACGAATGATGGGGGAACGATTACCGGCCGTTTCGTAGAGGTAGACGGCCAGTAGCTGAGCGCTGTCGGTGCCCGAATTGAGCAGAAACCCCAGATCGAACCGGTCGGTCGTCGTTGACCTGCGGGCAGCGGATGCCGCCGCCATCAGCCCCAGCCGGGCGAGCGAAGTCGCGCGCAGGCATTGCAGCCACGGCTGCCAGCGGTCCTGTTCGCTCCCGGCCGGCCGGCTCAATTCTCCGCCGACGAAGCCCAGCAGCGCCAAGCTGCCCAGGTCCCCCTGGCGGATGGCGCTGGTGATCCAACCGTCCACCTCCTCGAGTGCGCCGGAACGGTCGAAACAGGTCAGGCAACGGATGGCGGCGTCGGTCTGAAAAATCTCCAGGGCTAAACCCTCAGCCGAGTACACATCCGATTCGCGGAGCGACCGGTCGCGCTCATTGAGGTCGGTAGCGAGATCAAGCAGGCGCACTGCTTCGACGGCGCGCCCCAGCTGGGCGAGGCTTAAGGCTGTCAGGCAGGCCGCGTGAATGCGGGTGACGGTGTCGTAGCCGGGCGTGCGAGCGAGGCTTTGACCGGCGGTGACCGCGAGCGGCCACTGCTGATTCTGCACCGTTTCGGTCAGGCTAATGAAGGCCAACTCGCCGGCCATCGTGGGGTCGCCGGTAAACCAGCCTGCCGCCCGTACATGCAGCGCAGCAAAATCGATGCCGGTCATGACGCCGAAGGTTGCCAGTTCGCGCAGCCAGCGCAGCAACACAACGCCGTCGGCCGGCATGCGCAGGTACTCTTCCGCCTCGGCCAATTCCGCCAGGGCTGCTGCCGGGCGGCCGTCGCCGGCCAAGGCCCGAGAATACTCGATCAGCGTCGATAGCCCGGGGGCGAGCCGCAGAGCGAGGCTCGCGAGCAGCAATGAGCGGTCAGTGAGGCCTCGCCTGCCGCTGCGCTGGGCGGCGATGAGCAGAATATCGGCGACGGTGTCAGCGGGCAACCGGTCGAGTACTTCGGGAAGCAGGGCAGCGGATACCGTCCAGCTGTCGGCGATGACGAGGCTCTCGGCCGAGGTCATCACGCCGCCGTGCGTGCGGTCCATCAGCAGCAGGTCGACGATTTGGGCCGTCATGTTCCGTAGTAGGTCGGGATCACAGTCGGCCAGCGCGCCGTCGGAGAACATGGTCGGGGCATGCAACCGACCGGCCGGCCGTCGGTGTAGAAAGCCCCGACGCAGCAGGTCGCGCAGGGCTACCGGGCGGCACAGCAGAGTCGCGTGCGAGTAAGAAATGCCATCCAACCGGCCGATCAGGGCGAGCACGGCGAATTGGTCGGGCGTCAGATCGCGCAATTGATGCGCCACCACATCGAGAATTCTCCGCGACGGCGGGAATCGTGAGAAGGAGACCAGCTCCTGGTCGTCGGGCGGCTGTTGCTGGCGCATGACTTCGGCCGTGAGCTCCCGTAGTAGCATTCGAGACCCACCGCTGCGTGAGTGCAGCAGCGCGCGAGCACCGCGTTCGAATTGACCGGTCGGAGCGAAGTGGGTTACGAGCTCCGACGATTCAGCGGGGGAGAGCGCTTCCAAGTCGACGCGGTCGGCGCCGCCCTTGACCCATAGCTCGTCGACCAGGCGAACCGTGGCAGCGTCGGTCGCCGGCCCGGTCGGCAGCAGATCGCTCGCCAGAAGCAGTACGATCTCGCCCCCGACGGCCAGTCGATACAGGCAATCCATGGTCTGGGCATCGAGCAGGTGCGCATCGTCCACGCTGATGACCGGCCGCTCGCACTGGCCGTGATCGCGCGCGTACTTCAGCAGCCGAGTAGCGGTGACCGGCCTGGTCCCACCGAGTGCGAGGGCGAGACGCAGGTTGGAGCCGTTGCTGATCGACCCAAACGGTACCGCGTGCGAGAGTGCGGTGGCCGCGATATCGACCGGGTCGCCGCCATCCGAGCGCAGTATCGTTGCCACCGACCCGAGCAACTGGGATTTGCCGTAGCCAGGCGGTCCGAAGATGACGACGCTGCGCCCCGACTGTACGATGTCGGCGATGCCCCGAGCATTCCGACCAACGGTTGCGGGGGCGTTGACCGGCATCCGCTTCCCGTCCTGGTGCTTTTGGCCGTCCACGTCGCCCCCGGTTCGGCCGATGCATACCGCCTTGCGCCAGGACCTATAAAAAGATGTTGAGCATTACGATACCCACTTTTGAGGGGTATTGATCCGGCGGGGAGTCCTTAGGCTACTGGGATCGAGAAACTGACTACTGGTTTTTCCTGTCAAAGAACTGACCTTTGTTCAACTTGTGCTAGTGGGCGCTGGTAATGCCGCAGAGTCGTTCATCAAGACGGTGAGCGGATGCCGCCGCCGCGGCCCCAGCGCCCGCTACACGCTCGCGAGGACTTCGCGCGAGTTTCTGTCCGGCCTTGACTCGCGCGTGATAAAGATACGATTCGATCGTGCGCACCGAAAGAAACGGCGACTCGGCGATGTCCCCTTGCTCGGGCATTGTGTGGCGATCGACGTGACTTCCTTTTCCCGCTCGGTCAGCACAACCGGCTCGGTCAGCACAACCGGCTCGATCAGGAGCGAGGACGGCACTGTCTGTCATCGGCAGCTGGCGACTGGCCAGCGAGAACCCCTCGGTACGCAGTCGGCTGAGATCGGTGGCTCCCCCTCCCGCCCCGGCGGGGTGTGCATCTTCGAAATTTTCGCCCGCGCAGTATTCATCAGGCCTCCGCGGGCCAGTGAGCTGGCGTGTAGACCATGAATCCATGGGCGCCAGCCCTCACGGTACGGGCGTGCGAAGTGGGCTTTCCGCGGCGCACAGGTCGGCTCCAGCTCCGGATCCGCCGCTGCTGAGGGGGTACAAAAGGGCCAGAGTGACCCGGTCGAACTGGGTGGTTGGGTCGAATTCGCGCACGAGCTGGCCCGATTGCGACGCACTGAGCGGTTCGAGGCTGTTGTCGAACTCACGGGGCGTTACTAGCATGGCAACGAATCAGATTGCTGCACCCGATACCGCAAGGAAACCCCGTGATCATTGAGGCCCAGGGCTTGACCAAGACCTATCAATCCAAGAGCGGGCCGGTGCACGCGCTCGCCGGGCTCGACCTGTCCGTGCCGCGTGGCACGGTCAAGGCGCTGCTCGGCCCGAACGGCGCCGGCAAAACCACCGTCGTCAAAATGCTGACAACTCTGATTCGACCGGATGCCGGCACCGCCGTTATCGACGGAATCGACGTCATTCGCCACCCCAAATCGGTGCGGCGCATCATCGGGGTGTCCGGCCAGTACGCCGCCGTCGACGAGAACCTCACCGGGTTTGAAAACCTCGAAATGGTCGGTCGGCTGTATCACCTGGGCGGCCCGGCCGCCCGCAAACGCGCACAGGAGCTGATCGACCTGTTCGAGCTCACCGCCGCCGGCAATAGACCGGTCAAGGGTTTTTCCGGCGGAATGCGGCGCCGCATCGACCTCGCCGGGGCGCTCGTGATCAATCCCAAGGTGCTCTTTCTCGACGAACCGACGACCGGGCTCGACCCACGCAGTCGCATCGCCCTGTGGGACGTGATCAAACGCCTCGTCGCCGACGGCACGACGGTGCTGCTGACCACGCAATACCTCGAAGAGGCTGACCAGCTCGCCGATGACATCGTCGTGATCGACGACGGCCGGGTCATCGCTGAGGGCACTTCCGATCAGCTCAAGGCGCAGATCGGCGGGCACCGCGTGGTGGTCGCTCTCGTCGACGCTGCCGACGGCGCGGTCGCCCGCGACGTTCTCGCCCGGCACGGATCGGGTATCCCGACGATCTCCACCGACGGCCGGGGAGTCGAAGTTGCCGTCACCGACGGCCCCAACGCGCTGCAGAACATGCTCGCCGACCTGCGCGCCGCAGAGGTCAGCCTGCATGATGCCGGCATGCGCCGCCCAACCCTTGATGACGTCTTTCTCAAGCTCACCGGTCACAAGGCCGACCTCAGCGCGGCCGACGACGACGATTCCAGCGGGCCCAAGCTCTCGAAACGGGCGCAGGCCAAACGAGACAAGGCGCGTGCAGCGAAGGCCGCAGCTGCAGATTTGGAGAGCGTCAAATGAATGCCCGTCACGCTGATATCCCGGCTCAGCCCACACCGTCCGCGTCCGATGCCACTCCCACCGCGTTTGCGATGGCTGACTCTGCCACCACGAAAGCTGCATCGGCCGTAGCCGTCGCGAACGCTGTGCGGGCAGGCGCTCGAGCGGCCGCCCTACCCCCGCTCCCCACCTGGAACCCGTTCTCCCTCTGGTATTCCGACGGCTGGACCGTCACCAAACGCAACCTGATCAAGATCAAGCGTTCGCCGGATATGCTCGTCTTCGCCGTGATCCAGCCCATCATGTTCGTGCTGTTGTTCAGCCAGGTCTACGGTGGCGCCATCGCGGTCGAAGGCAGCGACTACACCCAGTTCCTGATGGCGGGTATTTTCGCGCAGACCGTCGTGTTCGGGGCCACGTTCTCCGGCGCCGCGATGGCGCTTGACCTCAAAGAAGGGATCATCGACCGCTTTCGGAGCTTGCCGATGAACGCATCCGCTGTGCTGATTGGACGCACAAACGGTGACCTAATGCTGAACACCATCTCCATGGTGATCATGATGGCCACCGGGCTCGCGGTCGGCTGGCGGGTCACCACCTCGCCGCCCGAATTTCTAGCAGGAGTCGGGCTGCTACTACTGTTCGGCTACGCGTTCAGCTGGGTGATGGCGCTGCTCGGCATGAGCGTGAAGAGCCCGGAGGTCATCAACAATGCGTCCTTCCTGATTCTGTTCCCGCTGACCTTCGTCTCGAATGCGTTCGTACCGAGTGAAACCCTGCCGACCGCGCTGCGCGTTTTCGCCGAGTGGAACCCAGTATCCTCGCTTGTACAGGCCGTGCGGCAGCTGTTCGGCAACCTCGGCACGGCGCCGGTTCCGGATATCTGGACCATGCAGAACCCGGTGCTGACCGTGTTGATCGGCATCACCGTGATGCTGCTCGTGTTCGTGCCGCTGTGCATTCGCAAGTTCGCGTCGATCAGCTCCCGCTGACCCGGCGAAATCCGAACCACTCTAGAGGGAGTCACTCATGACCGAACATGCCGTAGGTATTGTCGACGGCTTCAGCGGATTCGCCGTCGTCGATCTCGACGCCGCGCGAACCTTCTACGCCGAGACTTTGGGCCTCGAGGTCTCGGCGGGCGAGATGGGGATGCTGCGCATCACCCTGCCCGGCGGGGCGACCGTCATCGTCTACCCGAAGCCCGACTTCGTACCGGCCACCTATACAATTCTGAACCTAGCGGTCAGCGACCTCGATGCCACCGTCGATGAGCTCACCGAGCGCGGCGTGGAGTTTCTTCGCTACGACGCCTTCGAGCAGAACGACAAGGGCATCGCGGCCGGCGAAGGGCAGGGGCCGGACATCGCCTGGTTTACCGACCCGTCCGGCAACATTTTGTCGGTGCTGAAGAACCCATAGGTTCTTAGTGGCCGCGACCCTTGCCCTTGTTGGGGTTCTTGGTCGGACGGGTGCGCCCAGGGGCACTCTCGGTTCTCTTGCGCACGGCCGGTTTGGCCTTCGCAGCGGCAACCCGAATTACCTTGGCAGCAGCCTTGGCCTTGTCGGTCTTCTTGGGCTTGCGCGGTGGCTTGGGCGGGCGACCGTCGCTGCGAACCTCGGGCTGCTCGCCGTCTGCGGCGGCGTCAGCCGCGGCGGCGGCACCGGCATCCGTTCGCGAACTGGCCTTGGACCGACCGCGCACGATGCCGATAAACTCTTCGATGTCCGCGGTGGTTTCGCGGGTGATCCAGGCGAGGGCGATCTGGGTATCAGCCACGCCGGTGACCGGGCGGGAGACGACGTCTTTGCGGCCGTACAGCCGGGCGACCCCGTGCGGCACGATGATGATGCCGACGCCGGCGGCGACCAGCTCCATGGTTTCGTCGAGGTCTCGCATCAGCGGCAGGGGGCGGCGAGTTCCGTCGCGCACCTCGTCGGCGAGGTCGCGCCATTCGGGCACGTCGTCGGGGTCTTGCAGCAAGTGCTCCGCGGCCAGATCGGCCAGCAGGACGGTCTCGGCCTGCAGGGTCGCGTGATCCTTTGACGCCACCACGACCGGAATCTCGCTGTACAGGTTGATGACGCTCAGGTTGGTCTCATTGATCGGTAGGCGCACGAGGCTGACCTCGGCCCGACCGTCATGGAGCACCGTGATCTGCTCTGCCGTTTCGGTGCGAAACACGGTGAGGGGCACGTCGGGGCGGCGGTCGCCCCAGATCCGGGTCCATTTGGTGGGGGTGACACCGGCGACGAAGGCGATGGAAAAGCTCACCGGCATCCTTTCTGGGGCAGTTGAGACAGGCGCAGGGTAGTTGAGGGGCCATTTGCCCAAACGAGGACCCTCTCAGGCTATACGCTTGAGCAATGAGTTCCGAGAAGAAGCCCCAGACCATGAAGCCCGCCACGGCGGCCCAGAAACTCGGGATTCTGCTGGGCGGCGCACCGGTCGAGTTCCAGACCGAATTTGTCAGCCGCATTGAGCTCGCCGAGCTCATGGCCAACCCGCCGGAGTGGCTCACGCTGCTGCGCGCCAACGGTCCGCACCCGCGTCAGGTCGTCGCCGCCAAGCTCGGCGTCTCGATCTCCGGCCTGGCCCGCAGCAAAATCACCGACCCGCTGACCACCGCCGAGATATCCGCCCTGCTGCAGCAGCCGCCAGCCTGGCTCGTGCTTGAACGTTCCACCCAGGCCGGCGTGCGCGCCGACCAGATCGCGGTGAAAGACCGCGACGCGCACCGCGCGGCCAAGAAGGCGCACGTCGAGCGTCAGGCTTCGCAGGAGCAGGCCAAGCGCGACCGCTCCTAGCGTTTGAGCGCTGAGAGGTCGTAAATCGTCTGGTCGAGGGCAGTTTTAGGCCGATATGCGACCCCTCACCCGGGCTTCCGCGTCGGCGGGCGTCTGGTACGTCCGCTCGTTTTCGGCACATTTTCGGTACGTGTGCGGCGCGGTGGCGACCGCCTGCTGTCGTGACTGAAAGTGGATGCCGCGCTGTAGCATCCACTCGACTGAGCGTTTCTAGGCGGCCGGCTCCAGGTACTGCGTGCGCAAGAAATTGACGACGTCGCCGAGCTCGGCCTGCGAGATCGAGTGTGGCAGACCCTCGTAGATGCGCTCGGTGAGCGTGCTGTGCCCGGGCAACCACGCCTGGGTGCGTGTGACGGCGCTCGCGGGAATGACGCCGTCGACGGTGCCACGACCCCAGAACACGGGAAGCGGGCGCTCGGCCAAACGTGCGTCGCCGGACTGCGGGCCGCTGGCGACGAACCCGGAGAGGTTCACGGCGAAGCTGAACCGGTCTGGCGCCATGCGCAGCAACTGCAGTGCCATGGCGCCACCCTGCGAAAATCCGAGCAGACCGACGGTGGACGGCTGCTGCGGCAGGGCGTCGAGCCAGGCCAGCACGGCGGCAACGCCCGCGTCGACCGCGGCGTTGTCGGGGTTTCCGGGATCGTTGATTGGAAACCAGGCCCAGCCGTCGCCGACCGGCAGCGGCGCGCGCAGTGCCGCGATCACCGGCTCAAGCGGAAGGTGCGGCGTGAGCGAGAACAAGTCGCCCTCGTGCGAGCCGTATCCGTGCAACACGAGCAGGAGCGGGCGGTCAACTTGGTCGGCGCCGGACGCGGACCAGAGCACGGCGGCGGCGTCGATGGTAGTGCTGGTGGTCATGGGTTCCTCCCGGGTTTGCGCCGCGTGGGCGCCGTGTCCTCCCATACTTTCACTGCACGGCCCGTTTCTGGCACTTGGGAACGACGCCGGTGCACGCGCGGAGCCCACGTAGGACAGAATGGCCTCATGAGCGTGCGAACCCCTGATCCAGACCCGGACTGGACGCCAAAGCCCCCCGCGGGAGCCCCGAACACGAATCCGGGTTGGCTGAAGGATGTTGAACTTGCCGAGATTCGTCGTCGCCTTCCCATCTTGTACATCGAAGCCGTGCCAGTGCGGGTCGACAGTCTCGGCCAGGTCGTCGAGGTCGGCGTGCTGCTGCGCGCCCGGTCGACCGGCGAGATGACGCGCACGCTGGTCTCCGGCCGGGTGCTCTACGGCGAGACCCTGCGCGATGCGCTCTTTCGTCACCTCGAGAAGGACCTCGGCCCGATGGCTTTCCCGCAGCTTCCGGTCAGCCCGGTACCGTTCACCGTCGCCGAGTACTTTCCGATGCCGGGCATTACCGCTTATACAGATGACCGCCAGCACGCCGTCTCGCTGGCTTACGTCGTTCCCGTCACCGGCACCTGCGACCCGCGGCAGGATGCCCTTGAACTCACCTGGATGACCCCGACCGAGGCCGTGTCACCGGGAGTCTCGGCCGAGATGGAAGGCGGTCGCGGAGCGCTGCTGCGTGCAGCGATGGCGTCGGTCGGTCTGCTCTACTGAGGTGGCGGCGCGCGCCTCACGGCGCCACTGTGAGAAGGCGGCACTGGTTTGAACACGTGCGAACTTTTCTAACGCGTACCACGAGCTGTCCGGCGGCATCCGCTTGACGGGGCGTGCGGAATACACGAGCCGCTCGGACTGTACCGGGCGCGCTACACGGGCTGGGGCAGCGCCGAACTCAGGCCGAGCGTCTTGAGAAACAGGCGCGCGTAGCGGTCGACGTCGACGTCAAGCGCGACCTCGGCGGCCTCCCACTCGCTGGCCAGGCCGTGCACGATGTCCTCGCCGGGATGCGTGCGCTGGTCGACCAGGGTCTGGCCGCGACCGTATCCGGACAACTGCACGCGCAGGGGTAGCATCTCGGTGGTCACGCCATCCGGGTCGACAAGGGCGCACAGCGCCCCAGCGTCGCCAATGAGTCCGGTGTATTCTGCGTTGCGGCCAGCGCCGAGAGCGACCCTGTTGCTCAATAGTCGGCCGACGACCTGCGCGAGATTCGACTCTTTGCGCAGGAGCTCGAGAGCAACAGGCTCACCAATCGATACCTGGTTGAACACGTCCAGTCCGTACATGAACGTCGGTACTCCGGAATCGAGCACGATCGCTGCGGCTTCCGGGTCGTGCCAGACATTGAATTCGGCGACCGCTGTCGCGTTACCGACCGTGGTCGAACCGCCCATGAAGACGATGCGCTCAATGTTGTCGGCACACTCGGGGTACTGGCGCAGCAGCAGGGCGAGGTTGGTTTGCGGGGCGAGCCCGACCAGGGTGACCGGGCGCGGACTGGCCACAATGAGCCGGCGCATGAGCTCGATCGAGCTGATCGACTCGGCCTTGCGGCCGGTCGCCGGCAGCAGCAGCGTGCCGAGGCCGCTTTCGCCGTGCACGTGTGCGGCCGAGCGGGCCGGCTCCAGCAGGGGGCGGCGGGCGCCGGCGGCGACCGGCACGAGTGGAGCGTCTGCGACGTCGAGAATGCGCAGGGTGTTATCGACGACGCGTTCCAGTGAGGCGTTGCCCGCAACACAACTGATGCCGAGCACATTGATGGCGGGGTGCTTGATGGCGAACAGGATAGCCAGCGCGTCGTCGACGCCGGTGTCGACGTCGAGGATGACGGGGGTGGCGGCCGTGGAAATAGTCATCCGTTCACCCTATGGGCTTCCCCGCGCCCCAAAACCCCATTGAGGGGTTTTGGGCCATAACGTACCGCTGGTCGGCAATTTCTCCGCGGGCGACTCGTCGAGTGGGCGGCTGGAGCGCCGCCCGGTTGCTAGCGAACCAGTCGCACCTCGTGCAGCGTCTCGCCGAGCACCTCTTCGTTGCGCTCGAGGCCGTCGGCCAGATAGCCGTTGCGGGCATAGAAGGCGTGCGCTCGGGGGTTGTCGGCGGCCACCCATAGAGACGAGGCACCGGGGTCGACCACAGAGTCGAACAGTTTCTGGCCGACGCCTGAGCCGTGGTTTGCCTCAAGCAGGTACAGAAAAAACAACTCGTGCGGGGTGGGCTGGTCACCGTCGCGCGTCGGTCCGCTGCCAGCGAAGCCCACGATCTCGCCATCGATGAGCACGACGTTTTGGCGATATTCCGCACCTTGGGTCGTGAAGCGGCGCCAGAGAGCGGCGAGGCGCTGGGGCCGCAACTGTGACAGAGCGGCCTGGCTGAGCAGGTGATCGTAAGTTTCATGCCAGCAGGCGGCGTGTACGAGGCCCAGGCTTTCGGCATCGGCTTCTTCTACGGATCGAACGACAACGGTGGTGTTCATGATTCGACACTATCCGTGTTTGCGGGTGCCGCTTGACACGTCGCGGTGCGCGCAGAAAACGGGCCGGGCTCCGAAGAGACTGGCCCGCTTTCTTTACACGGATGCTGCTGGCTGGCTAGCCCTGCGAGCGGCGGGGAGCCGAGCGGCCAGCGCCACCCGAGCTCGGTCCGCGGACGAGTCCGCCGACCTGAAGGCTGCCGACTCGGGCTCCGCCCGAGCGGCCAGCGGCCGAACCGGAACGGGGTGCGCTGGTGGCAGCGCCGGCCGGACGGCCGGAGCGTTCACGACGCGCGCCACCGGCCGAAGCCGAGTCGCGGCTGGCGCCACGGCCGCCGTCGTTACGGTCGGTGCGGGCACCGCCCTGGCTTCCACCGGAACGGCTGGCGCCGGCGTCGCGGCCTCCATCTGAACGGCCACCCTGCGAGCGACCACCCTGGGAGCGACCACCTTGCGACTGGCGCTGCTGCTGCGGCGCCTCGACGCGGGGCGCGGGCTTGACATAAGCGGCCACGTTGCCCACGAGGGCGTCGACGGCGGGGGAGGAAGCGTCAACGCGTTGCGGGGTCACCTTGATGGCGGCCTTGCGCAGCAGGGCGTCGGTGTCGCGCTTCTGCTCGGGGAGCACGACGGTGACGACGTCACCAGCGCTGCCGGCACGGGCGGTACGGCCCGAGCGGTGCAGGTAAGCCTTGTGCTCGGCCGGCGGGTCAACGTGAATCACGAGTTCGATGTCGTCGACGTGCACACCGCGAGCGGCGACATCCGTTGCGACGAGAACCTTGACGGTGCCGGCGCTGAACGCGGCGAGGTTACGGTCGCGGGCCACCTGCGAGAGGTTTCCGTGCAAGTCGACGGAGGGAATGCCGGCGTCGGTGAGGCTCTTGGCGAGCTTCTTGGCCTGGTGCTTGGTGCGCATGAAGAGGATGCGACGGCCGGAGCCGCTCGCTAGCTTCTGCACGAGCTCTTTCTTGGCGTCGACGCCGGTGACCTCGAACACGTGGTGGGTCATGGCCGAGACGTGGCTGTTGGCTTCGTCGACGGAGTGCATCACCGGGTCGTGCAGAAAACGCTTGACGATCTTGTCCACGCCGTTGTCGAGCGTGGCGGAGAACAGCATGCGCTGGCCATTGCCTGGCGTCTTGTCGAGAATGCGGGTGACGACGGGCAGAAAGCCGAGGTCGGCCATGTGGTCAGCCTCGTCGAGCACGGTGATCTCGACCGAGTCGAGGTTGACGAAGCCCTGCTTCATGAGGTCTTCGAGGCGACCTGGGCAGGCCACGACGATGTCGACGCCGGCCTTGAGCGCGGTGACCTGACGACCCTGCGAGACGCCACCGAAGATGGTGGTGGTGTTGAGGCCGTAAGCCTCGGCGAGCGGCGTGATGGCGTTGGTGATCTGCGTGGCGAGCTCGCGGGTCGGCGCGAGGATCAGACCGAGCGGGCGACCGGGGCGACGCTTGCCGCCGGCGAGGTTGCCGCCGAGGCGAGACACCATCGGAATGGCGAAGGCCAGGGTTTTGCCCGAGCCGGTCTTGCCGCGGCCGAGCACGTCGCGGCCGTTCAGGGTGTCAGGAAGGGTGTCGACCTGAATCGGGAAGGCGGTGTCGATTCCCTGTGAAGAGAGAACCTTTACCAGGGGGGCCGGCACGCCGAGCGTGCTGAAAGTTGTAGACAAGGTGGTGCCTTTCAGGCATCAGTCTCCTCGCCCGTTCGGTTTACCGCGCAGCGGCAACCAAACCAGGAGGATTCACATGGCGAAGGTGCCGAGGGGCACATCCGTTCGCCGTAAGAATGTTTCATTCGAAAAATCAGATCAGCCTTGGTGGGCCGCCGGATAGAGAAGAGGGCGTTCTACGACGCAGCAAGCGCAACTACGCACTCGCAAGTAGTCCCACTCTAGCGGATGCTGTCAAATCGGCTCGCTGGCCGCTACGAGTGGTCGCCGTGGTACAGCTCGCCGACGGGCACCTCGACGTCGATGACATTGCCGCTTTGCGGCAGCGGACAGGCCCACATTGGATCGTAGGCGCAGGAGGGGTTGTAGGCGAAGTTGAAGTCGAGAATGAGGGTGTCGTCGTCGACGCCGGGGCCGAGATCGGCCCCCTTGATGGTGTCGAGCAGGTAGCGTCCGCCCCCGTAAGTTCCATCGCTTTTGCCGGCCAGAGCGTCTTTCAGCGGCAGGAACAGCCCGCCGCCATAGCTCGTGAGCCGCCAGATATCGAGCGAACCGAGGTAGGGTAGCCGCACGGTACCCACCAGGTCGAACGGCACCGTTCCATCGGTTCCGGTCTCCACATTCAGGCGGTACGGCTGCTCAGCGCGGTGCACCCGGGCCTCGAACCGCCAGTCCGGGTCGTAGGCCGCAATGGGTAGCCCGGTGAAGGCCGAACGATCGTCGGGCAGCAGCGGCGACGATGGATGCCCCGCAAACAGTTCATCACGCCCCGACCGCCACAGCTCATGCCCGCTTTTCGGGCTGTGCACATTGAGCTGGCGCACCCCCGCGTACAGGCCGGTGACACGGCGGCGCCAATCGGCGATCTGCAAGGCACCCAGAGAAGAACTCATGGTGGTTACGCTACCGCGCGCTCGACCTCGTGCGCAGGGCTGTCGTAGGTCGGCGATGCCTGCGAAAGGTATGGCGCTGAAGCATCCGTTAGTAATCTTCGGTCTCGGTGGGTGCCGAACGCTGTGACAGGGGCACGAAGTTCGAATCGTCGATTCCGACGTCGTGCTGCCAGGTCGGCGCGAGGTGCTTGAGCCGCAGCATCCGCCACTGCCAAAATGCCCAGAACGTCGGCCAGAGCGCGAGCGTGACCGGGCGGCCGCGAAAAATAAGCTGGTCACGGTAGAGCGTTTTGCCGGTGTCGGCCGGGTCGGGGGCGATTGCCATGCGGTGATCCCAGAGGGTGACCGCACTCAGGGCGCCGGATACTCCGCGGCCGGTGTCGCGCAGAATGCGCACCCCGTCGAGCCGGTGGGTGGAGTTGGCGAGCCGAATGATCTGGGTTCCCATCGGCACCAGGCCGAGCATGGAGAACACCGCGGGGTGCTCGCCGGGTTCCCAACGGGTGGGGAAGCCGTCGGCTTCGAGGGACTTGACGGCCATGAACGGGCTGCTCACCTCCCGAAAAACGGCGGGACTGTGGATTGCGTGCCAGGCGGCATCCGGTGTGCAGTCGAGGATCTCTTTCAGCAGTACGCGCATGGTTCCAGTTTGGTCTGAGCGTGGCATGCAGTACAACTGCGTGCGGTAGAAATGACGTGTGGCAATTCGGTTCTGGCTCGTTGTGGTGCACCGCGAGCACGTGCTGCGCGGTGTCGATTTGGGCATCGCGCGCGCCAACCGCGGCGTCGGGGACCTAATCTCGCACATGGGCGAGGCCGACGGTATCGTCTACTACTCGCCGAAAACTGCGATCGAGGGCGATCCACTCAAAGAATTCACCGCGATTGGCCGAATAGCGGATGCCCACGCCTACCAGGTCGGCGACCCCGCGAACGAGTATCGGCCGTGGCGTCGCCGGGCCGACTACGATCTGGATGCCTGGCCCACCAGCATCCGCCCGCTGTTGTCGGTGCTGCAGCTGACCCGAGGCAATCCGGATTGGGGCTTTCAGCTGCGCCGCGGCATGCTGGAGATCTCCCGGCACGACTTCGAGATGATTCGGCAGCAGATGCGCCGACCCTCTGCCGACGACCGGTAGGGGCACGCTGGCTCGGTGCCGATAGCGGGGGCGGTAGCGCGTCGGGTCCGGTCGCCCAGCAACCCTCATTAGACTCACGGCTATGAATGGCGATCTCTGGTGGGTACCCTCGGTCATCGTCATCGGCCTCGTGTTGGCCGGAGTCTGGGCGCTGGTGGCAGCTTCGCGGCGGCGCACCCGGGCTCGAATCGATCAGGTGAGCGCCGAGGCCGCCGAGCTGGCCCGCAGCGCGAATATCAGTCTGGTGCGCGCCGACGATCTGGTGCAGGACGCGACCGATGAGCTCGGCTTCGCCATCGCGCAGTTCGGCGAATCCCGGGCGCGGGAGTTCGCCAGGGCGCTCAGCACGTCGAAACGCCAGCTCAGCGATGCCTTCGCGCTGCAGCAAAAGCTCGACGACGCCGTGCCAGACACAGCTGCCGAGCGTACCCGCTGGAACCAGCAGATCATCCAGCTCGCCGATGAGGCCACCGGCCGGCTGACCGGCCAGGCGCGTAATTTCACCGCCAAGCGCGGCGTGGAACGCAACGCGCCGCAGCAACTCGACGAACTGCGCCGACGCCTCGATCGCGTGTTCGATCGGGTCGCCGGTGGAGCGAACACGCTCGCCCGGCTCGGCTTGAGTTATTTGCCACCGGCGCTCGCCCCAATCAGCGGCAACGTTCTGCGGGCGCAAACCGCACTCGACCTGGCCGTGGCTACCGCCGATACTGCCGCTGCGCGCCTCGAGGCCGCGTCGTCCGAACCGGTGGGGGAGCGGCTGCAGGCTGCCGAGCACTCCCTGTTTCAGGCGACACAACTGCTCGACGCGATTGAAACCGGTGAGGACCAACTGCACCGCGGTTTCGCGAACCTGCAGCAGGCACTGGATGCTGCCGGCTCGGAACTCGCGCAGGCGCGCGCCCTGCGCGATGGTCACGAGGAATCCGACACCAGCGCGTCCCTGAACCTCGTCATCACCGAGGCGGCCGCCGTGCAGGCGTCGTTGCGGGAGCCCGGGAGGCTCAGCGACCCATCCTCGGATCTCGTGAAGCTGGAGGCGGCGATGAACGGGCTGGACAGCATCCGTTCTGAGGCACGCAATCGGCAGTTGCGGCTCGAGAACGCCCGCACCGCCCTGGCCGGGGCGCTGCTCACCGCCCGCAGCCAGATTACAATCACCCGCGACTTTGTGGCCGCCCATCGCGGTCGGGTGCAGGCCGCCGCGCGCACTCGTTTGGCCGAGTCTGAACGGCAGCTCGCGCTCGCCGTGGCCGAGGCCGACCCAGTGACCGCACTGGACACCGCTCGTCGAGCGATGATGCACGCCACGGATGCCGACGCCCTCGCCCGCTACGACGTGCACTGACCTTGTGGGCGCCGACCTTGTGGGCGCCGACTGTGCCGGCGCTGAACGTCTGGGCGCTGACCCGCGGGCGCTGAGCCCAGGGTGTTGACCCGCGGGCGCTGAACGTCGGTCAGCCGAACGGCGGAAGCCGAGGACCGGCCGAGGCTGCGGCCCGACGCCGGATCGCCGGCGTAATTTCGCGCTGCAGCCAGCTGATGGCGTGGGCCTGATCAAACCGGCGGGCGCAGAGTCCACAGCCTAGCGGCCGGGTGGGCTTCCGATACCGAAAATGGGTGTGTCCGGCGGGGCAGAGACCCACCCAGGGAGCGAGCTCGTTGGCGATCTCACCATCGTGGGTGCGCTTGCCATCGTAGCCGAGGTCGTGGGCTATCTTCTTCCAGCGCGGACCATGCCCGGCGCGCGGCCCGGCCAGGGCATGCGCGAGTTCGTGCAACAGAATCTGGTGCACGTCGTCGTCGGCATAACGCGCGGCGAGGTAGCGCGACACGGTGATGTGTTTCGCGCTGAAATTGCACAGGCCGGCCCGCTTCTTGGCGTTGTCGAAGCCGAAGGTCCAGTTGGGGTCGAGGTGCAGCACGATAAGCGCGTCGGCCCATCGTCGCACCTGGGCGAGATCGGCCATCAGGGCGTCACCGTTCCCACGCAGCAATTGCGCGTCGGCGCGAGATCGGACGCCTGCATCACGAGGGCGCCACCGTTCCCGCGCCACCATCGGGTGCGAGGTCAGACATCAAGAACATCAAGGTGCCACCCCCACACGGCTCAAATTAACTGCGTACAGCCGGTCGTCGCCTTCCGCCGGGAAACCGCGGCCATCCGTGTTATTACTCACAAACCACAGTGTGCCAGCCGGCCCCGACACCACGTCGCGCAACCGGCCGTATCCGTTGACAAACCACTCGGTGGAGGTGTCGGTGGAGGAGGCGCTCAGAATCGGAATACTCCATAAGCGCTGGCCGCGCAGGCTCGCCAGGAAGATGGTGTCATTCACAATGGCGATGCCGCTCGGGCTAGCTTCGTCGGTCGACCACTGACGTTCCGGGTCGAGATACGCCGGGTCGCCGACCTGGCCCTCGACCAGCGGCCAGCCGTAGTTGCCGCCGGGAACGATGCGGTTGAGTTCGTCCCAAGTGTTCTGGCCGAACTCGCTCGCCCATAGCTGGCCGCGGGAATCCCAGGCCAGGCCCTGCGGGTTCCGATGCCCGAACGAGTACACCAGCGTGCCGAACGGATTATCCTCTGGCGCGGTACCGGTCGGTGTCATTCGTAAAATCTTGCCGCCGAGCGAGTCCAAGTCCTGGGAATTGGCAGTGTCTCCGGCGTCCCCGACCGTGGCGTAGAGCAGCCCGTCTGGGCCGAACGCGAGGCGCCCACCGTTGTGATTGCCGGCTCGGGGGATCGAGTCGAGCACGAGGGTGGGCGCTCCGAGGGTGTGGTTGCCGGGGGAGCCGGCCAACGGCATCCGTTCGATGCGGTTGTCGGAGGCCGTGGAGAAGTAGGCGTAGACCCAGCCCGCACCGCCGGGGGCCGCCGTGTCGGCCAGAAAAGTGAGGCCGAGCAGCCCGCCCTCACCGCTCGGCTGCGCTGCCGACACCGTGCCGGCGTCGCGCAGGCTGCCGTCGGGCAGTAACTCTCGAACCCTGGTTGTGTCGCGCTCGCTGACGAGCGTGGCGCCAGTGGGCAGCCGCAGAATCGACCAGGGAGCTTGAAGTCCCGTTGCGATCACGACCGGTTCGCCGACCGGATGCACCGGCGCGGGTTGGCCTTCGTCCGTGGCGGTAGCCGTCGGTGTTGGCTGGGCCGGAGTCGACGATGCGGGCGTAGTCCGGGGCGCCTCCGCGCTGCAGGCGGCCAGCGCCACCGCCACCAGCGAAGCCGTGACGATCGCACGCCATCGCCAAAAAGTCTGATTTGTCATTAGTCACCTCGCCTTCGTGCTGAACACAGCATGCCGCACATCGCACTGGGCGGCCAGTACTCGACCGGGACTTGCCGAGCGGCGCGGCGCCGCTTTACCACCGGTACGAGGTCTGGCATTCGCCCGGCGGCAATTACCGGGCAGAGAGTGCGCATAACTCCTGCAAATTCTGCAGGCGAGAAGCGGGTGCCGCGAAATTTGCGCGGATGTTCTGGTCACCGGCAACAAATTGCCGGAGTTATGCACAGCGATCAGCTCTGCGCGTCGCGGGCCGCGATGTGCGACTCGACCACGGCAACGGCCAGCAGCGAGCTGTCGAGTTCGTCGGCGTCGGCGCCGTCTTTCTCGCGCAGAAACACCGCTGCGGTGAAGTCCGCGAGTGCACCCTCGAGATTGCCCTGGTCGAAATACACCTTGCCGCGGTGCTGGCGGCCGTAGGCGGCGAGGCGGGTCCACTCGTGCACCTCGGAGTCGAGAATGCAATGAGTCAGCTCGCTCGCTGCCTCGACGAGCTTGCCCTGAAACTGCAAAACCTGTGCACGACGGATGCGACTGGCCACCGCCTGCTCCCTGTTGCCGGTGAAGCGCGACTGGCGGACGGCCTCGTTGGCAACCTCCCAGGCCTCATCGAGCCGGCCAACGAGGCGCAGCAGGGCGACCTTTTCGTTCAGCGCGGCGAGGCTGCGCAGTGTCCCGAGTTCTTCAAGCCGCTCACCGGCCGCCTGGAGGTCCACTTTCTCGCGCAGGGTGATGGGGTCGTAACCGATGATGAAACTCAGGGTGTGTTCCTGTAATGACGAAGGCGGCCGCGGCCGCGCGGAGAATTGACGGGTGCCCCTAGAATACCGCCGCCCGCGGGCCTCCGGTCGCCAGCGTGCCCGCCTGCCCGTGGCTTATTCAGGAAATCCGCCGCGCTGGTCGTGTCACCCTCGCCAGATCAGTGGATGCAGCCAGGGGCTTCGCGCATCGCTCCTGAATTAGCCCCCAGCCCGACGAGAATCTGGCGCCGGTCGCCGGTCGCCGGTCGCCGGTCGCCAATGGTCGCTGGCGCGGGCACGCTGGCGCGGGCACGGTGGCTTATTCAGGAAATCTGCCGCGCTGATTGTGTCACCCCCGCCAGATCAGTGGATGCCGCGCCCATCGCCGCGCACTTGTCCTGAATTAGCCACAGGGACGCCGGGCTAGTGCCCGATCTGAAAGACCGTGCGGCCGGGCAGCGGCGACTGCGTCGACGTCTCGTCGGTCGCCACGAGCGAACCGGCCATGAACTGCTTGAGTTCGGTGCCCTCGATCACCTTCGCCGGGTGGGGGCCGTTCGCGAGCAGCCGTGGAATCCAGTTGAGGTCGATCGGCGTGTGCGCCGCGATGAACACGATGTTGCCGAACCGGCGACCCTTGAGCACCTGCGTCTCGGCGAAACCGATCACGTGCGGAAACACCGCGGAGAGGGTTGTGGCCTGGCCGCGCGCGAATGCGAGGCCGGGGCCATCCGCTACGTTGACGGCGAGCACGCCGCGGGGCGACAGCAGCGGGGCGGCGAGCGCGAAGAACTCGCGGCTTGTGACGTGCTTCGGGGTGCGCGCCCCCGAGAAGATGTCGACCACGACGAGGTCGACCGCGCCGTGCAGCCCGGCCGGAAGCTTGCCGAGCACCTCGCGGGCATCGCCGTGTCGCACGCGCAGCTGGGCGCGCTTGTCCCAGGGCAGCACAGAACGCACCAGGTCGATCAGATCGCTCTCGATTTCGACCACCTGCTGGCGCGAGCCCGGCCGGGTCGCCTCGACGTAGCGCGGCAGGGTGAGGGCGCCGGCCCCGAGGTGCACGGCCGTGATCGGCTCGTGCGGGTCGCCGAGCAGGTCGATGACGTGCCCGATGCGCTGGATGTACTCGAAAAACAGCTCATCCGGGTGATCGATGTTCACGTGGGACTGCGGCGTGCCGTCGACCACGAGCTGAAAGCTGCCCGGGGTGAACCGGTCAGGTTCGATCACCGCAGTGTGTCCGCTCAACTTCAACACGACAGACGGATGCCCCTCTGCCACCTCACCCTTACGCCCAGTACTCATCGTCCTAGTCTGCGCCTTGTCAGCGTGCCCACGCCGCAGCATTCGTTTCGCGAAAGCGGGTAAACGGTTGGCTCAGCCTCGTGAACCAACCGCGTACCCGCTTCCGCGAGAATCGGCGAAGAATCGGCGAAGAAGCGGCGAAGAAGCGGCGTGGGATGAAAAAGAGGGTGTTATACCTGAGAGTTTGCAGATTTGCAACAATTGGGTGGACATGACGCGAATGGGGGCATATAGTTGATCCTTGCGCTCCCAGACAAACTATGCCTTCATATTGCGGTCGGCTTTGCGTGTTCAAGCCACCTTGAGGCACACCTCTTATGAGGGTCTGCGGAGTCATCACCAATAACAGTAACTAGACCTGACGGGGTCCACGGAGGTTATTTCCTTGGCTGCTGCGCGCAACGCAACCACCAACTCACCCAAGAACGGCCGCTCGCACGAGCGTCTGTCGTTCGCAAAGATCAGCGACCACTTGAACGTTCCGGATCTGCTTGCTTTGCAGACCGAGAGCTTCGACTGGCTCGTCGGCAACGACATCTGGAAGGCTCGCATCGCCGAAGCCCAAGCTGCCGGACGCCAGGACCTGCCGAATCGCACCGGGCTCGATGAGATCTTCGAGGAGATCTCTCCCATCGAGGACCTCGGCGAAACGATGCAGTTGTCCTTCACCAACCCGGAGCTCGAGCCGGAGAAGTACACCATTGACGAGTGCAAGGAAAAGGGTAAGACCTACTCTGCACCCCTCTACGTGAATGCTGAGTTCATGAACCACCTCACCGGTGAGATCAAGACTCAGACCGTGTTCATGGGCGACTTCCCGTTGATGACCCCCAAGGGCACCTTCGTGATCAACGGCACCGAGCGTGTCGTCGTGTCGCAGCTGGTGCGTTCCCCGGGCGTGTACTTCAACCGTGAGCAGGAGAAGACGTCTGACAAGGACATCTACTCCGCCCGTGTCATCCCGAGCCGTGGTGCTTGGCTTGAATTCGAGATCGACAAGCGCGACCAAGTTGGCGTGCGCATCGACCGCAAACGCAAGCAGTCCGTGACCGTGTTCCTGAAGGCTCTCGGCCTCACCAGCGAGCAGATTCTCGAAGAGTTCAAGGGCTACGCGTCCATCGAGCTCACCCTCGAGAAGGACAACATCCTCACCAAGGAAGAAGCCCTCAAGGACATCTACCGCAAGCTTCGGCCCGGCGAGCAGGTTGCCGCCGAGGCTGCGCGTGCGCTGCTCGACAACTTCTTCTTCAACTCCAAGCGCTACGATCTGGCCAAGGTTGGTCGTTACAAGATCAACCGCAAGCTCGGCCTCGAAGCTCCGCTGAGTGACTCCGTACTGACGCTGACAGACATCCTGGCCACCATCAAGTACCTCGTGGCACTGCACGACAACCAGACCACCCTTCCGGGTCTGCGCGACGGCAAGATGACCGACATTAACATCGACATCGACGACATCGACCACTTCGGTAACCGTCGGATCCGTGCTGTTGGCGAGCTCATCCAGAATCAGGTGCGTACCGGTCTGTCCCGCATGGAGCGCGTCGTTCGCGAGCGCATGACCACACAGGACATCGAAGCGATCACCCCGCAGACCTTGATCAACGTGCGCCCTGTCGTCGCCGCGATCAAGGAGTTCTTCGGCACGTCGCAGCTCTCGCAGTTCATGGACCAGAACAACCCGCTCGCAGGCCTCACGCACAAGCGTCGCCTGTCCGCGCTGGGCCCGGGTGGATTGTCCCGTGACCGCGCCGGCGTCGAGGTGCGAGACGTTCACCCCTCGCACTACGGCCGCATGTGTCCCATCGAGACTCCTGAGGGCCCGAACATCGGCCTGATCGGTTCGCTCGCCTCGTTCGCGCAGATCAATGCGTTCGGATTCATCGAGACGCCGTACCGTCGTGTGCTGAACAACAAGGTCACCGAGACGATCGACTACCTCACCGCGAGCGAAGAGGACGACTTCATCGTCGCCCAGGCCAACGCGCCACTGACCAAGGACTCGCACTTCGCCGAGACCCGCGTGCTTGCTCGTAAGAAGGGTGGCGAGGTCGACCTCGTTCCCGCTGAAGACATCGGCTACATGGATGTCTCGCCGCGCCAGATGGTGTCGGTCGCGACCAGCCTCATCCCGTTCCTCGAGCACGACGATGCAAACCGTGCGCTCATGGGTGCCAACATGCAGCGTCAGGCGGTGCCGCTGCTGCTCAGCGACAGCCCGCTCGTCGGAACCGGCATGGAGGTCTACACGGCTATCGACGCCGGTGACGTGCTCACCGCGCTGAAGCCCGGTGTGGTCTCCGAGGTGTCGGCTGATGTCGTCACCATCCAGCTCGATGAGGGCGGCACGCAGGACTACTACCTACGCAAGTTCTCGCGCTCCAACCAAGGCACGAGCTTTAACCACCGCGTGATCGTCAACGCCGGTGAGCGCATCGAAGCCGGCGAGGTTATCGCCGACGGACCCGCCACCGACCAGGGAGAACTCGCCCTCGGAAAGAACCTGCTCGTGGCATTCATGCCGTGGGAAGGCTACAACTTCGAGGACGCGATCATCCTGAGCCAGAACCTGGTCAAGGACGACACCCTCTCCTCGATTCACATCGAAGAGTACGAAGTGGATGCCCGCGACACCAAGCTGGGTAAGGAAGAGATCACTCGCGACCTTCCCAACGTGTCTCCGGACTTCCTCGCCGACCTCGACGAGCGTGGCATCATTCGCATCGGAGCCGAGGTTCGCCCCGGCGATATCCTCGTCGGCAAGGTCACGCCGAAGGGCGAGACCGAGCTGTCTGCCGAGGAGCGCCTGCTGCGCGCCATCTTCAACGAGAAGAGCCGCGAAGTTCGCGACACCTCGCTCAAGGTTCCCCACGGTGAGCGCGGCACCATTATCGGTGTCAAGGTGTTCGACTCGCAGGACGGCGACGACGAGCTCGGCTCGGGCGTCAACCAGCGCGTGGTCGTGTTCATCGCTCAGAAGCGCAAGATCACCGAGGGTGACAAGCTCGCCGGCCGTCACGGCAACAAGGGTGTTATCTCCCGTATTCTGCCGATCGAGGACATGCCGTTCCTCGCCGACGGAACCCCGGTTGACATCATCCTCAACCCGCTCGGTATCCCCGGTCGCATGAACTTCGGCCAGGTGCTCGAAACGCACCTCGGCTGGATTGCGAAGCAGGGCTGGAACGTCGAGGGCAAGCCGAAATGGGCTGCTCGTCTTCCGGAGCACGCCTTCAGCGCCGCCCCCGGCACGAAGGTCGCCACCCCGGTATTCGACGGTGCGCTCGAGATCGAGATCGAGGGCCTCCTGGACTCCACGACCCTGACCCGCGACGGCGAACGCCTCATCGGTTCCACCGGAAAGACCCAGCTCTTCGACGGTCGCTCCGGCGAACCGTTCCCGATGCCGGTGTCCGTTGGATACATGTACATCCTGAAGCTCCACCACCTCGTCGACGACAAGATCCACGCTCGCTCGACCGGCCCGTACTCCATGATCACGCAGCAGCCGCTGGGTGGTAAGGCGCAGTTCGGTGGACAGCGTTTCGGTGAGATGGAGGTGTGGGCGCTCGAAGCATATGGAGCCGCTTATGCCCTACAGGAACTCCTGACCATCAAGAGCGACGATATCCTCGGCCGTGTCAAGGTGTACGAAGCCATCGTCAAGGGCGAGAACATTCAGGAACCCGGCATTCCCGAGAGCTTCAAGGTTCTTATCAAGGAAATGCAGTCGCTCTGCTTGAACGTCGAGGTACTCTCGGCCGATGGCACCGCAGTCAGCCTGCGCGACACGGATGACGAGGTGTTCCGTGCTGCGGAAGAACTCGGCATCAACATTTCCACCCGGTTTGAGTCGTCGTCCATCGACGACATCTAAGCCCGGTCCAAAGAAACTTCGAAAACTTTCCAAGGAGAGAAATTGCTCGATGTAACAACATTTGACGAGCTTCGTATTGGCCTGGCTACTGCAGACGACATCCGTCGTTGGTCGCACGGTGAGGTCAAGAAGCCCGAAACCATCAACTACCGCACGCTCAAGCCGGAAAAAGACGGCCTGTTCGGTGAGCAGATCTTCGGACCCTCACGGGACTGGGAATGCTCATGTGGCAAGTACAAGCGTGTTCGCTTCAAAGGCATCGTCTGCGAGCGTTGCGGTGTAGAGGTCACGAAGTCGTCGGTGCGCCGTGAGCGCATGGGTCACATCGAACTCGCTGCCCCGGTCACGCACATCTGGTACTTCAAGGGTGTGCCCTCGCGTCTCGGTTACCTGCTGGACATGGCTCCGAAGGACCTTGAAAAGGTCATCTACTTCGCCGCATACATGGTCATCACGGTGGATGAAGACGGTCGCCACCAGGACATGCCTGGCCTCGAGAACGAGCTGCGTCTCGAACTCAAGACCATCGAGTCCAGCCGAGACTCGCGCATCGCCGATCGCCTGCAGCGCCTCGAAACCGACCTCGCAGCGCTGGAGGCCGAAGGCGCAAAGAGCGACCAGAAGAAGCGCACCAAGGACGCCGCCGAAAAGGAAATGGGCCAGATTCGCAAGTCTCTGGACGAGCAGGTTGCTCACCTCGAGCGCGTGTGGGAAGACTTCCGCACCCTCAAGGTCGGCGACCTGAAGCCGGAAGACTCCGTCTTCCACGAGCTCCAAGACCGTTTCGGCATGTACTTCGAGGCCTTCATGGGCGCCGAAGCCATCAAGAAGCGCCTTGAAGCCTTCGACCTGGTCACCGAGAGCGAAAACCTGCACCTGCAGATCGCCGAGGGCAAGGGTCAGAAGAAGATCCGTGCCATCAAGCGTCTGCGCGTAGTCAACGCGTTCATCATGACCGGCAACTCACCGGCCGGAATGGTGCTCGACGTCGTCCCAGTGCTCCCGCCCGAACTGCGCCCGATGGTGCAGCTTGACGGTGGCCGCTTCGCTACCAGCGACCTCAACGACCTCTACCGTCGTGTGATCAACCGCAACAACCGTCTGCGTCGTCTGCTTGACCTCGGTGCTCCCGAGATCATTGTCAACAACGAGAAGCGGATGCTGCAGGAGGCCGTCGACGCACTGTTCGACAACGGTCGCCGTGGTCGCCCGGTCACCGGAACCGGTAACCGTGCCCTCAAGTCCCTGAGCGACATGCTCAAGGGAAAGCAGGGTCGTTTCCGCCAGAACCTGCTCGGCAAGCGCGTGGACTACTCCGGCCGTTCGGTCATCGTGGTCGGGCCGCAGCTCAAGCTGCACCAGTGTGGTCTGCCCAAGCAGATGGCACTCGAGCTGTTCAAGCCGTTCGTGATCAAGCGCCTGATCGACCTGAGCCACGCTCAGAACATCAAGGCCGCCAAGCGTATGGTTGAGAGGAGCCGTCCGCAGGTCTGGGACGTGCTCGAGGAAATCATCCGCGAGCGCCCCGTCATGCTCAACCGTGCACCCACCCTGCACCGCTTGGGCATCCAGGCCTTCGAGCCTCAGCTCGTTGAGGGAAAGGCGATCCAGCTGCACCCGCTCGTCTGCGCGGCGTTCAACGCCGACTTCGACGGTGACCAGATGGCCGTGCACCTGCCGTTGTCGGTTGAAGCCCAGGCCGAGGCTCGCATCTTGATGCTCGCTTCGAACAACATCCTCAAGCCGTCCGATGGCCGCCCGGTGACCCTGCCCACCCAGGACATGATCATCGGTCTGCACCACCTCACCACGATGAAGGAAGGTGTGGTCGGAGAAGGCCGCGCGTTCTCCACCGTGTCCGAGGCGATTCTCGCGTTCGACCAGAAGACGCTCGACCTGAACGCCAAGGTGCGCATTCGCCTGACCGACAAGTTCTTCACCGAGGGCACGCAGCCCGATGGTGTCGAACTGGTCAACGGCCAGGCTGTCGGCACCGTTCTGGTCACTACGAGCCTCGGTCGCGCCATATTCAACGAAGCGCTTCCGGCTGACTACCCGTACTTCGAAGACGTTGCCAACAAGGTCACCATGTCGACCATCGTCAACGACCTCGCGGAGCGGTACGTCAAGGTTGAGGTCGCTGCAACCCTCGACCGGATCAAGGATGCCGGTTTCTACTGGGCAACCCGTTCCGGTGTGACCGTTGCGCTCAGCGACATTTTGACTCCTCCGAACAAGAAGGAGATCGTCGCCGGCTACGAGAAGCAGGCTGCCAAGGTTCAGGGCCAGTTCGACAAGGGTCTGACGACCGACCTCGAGCGTCGCCAGGAGCTCATCCAGATCTGGACTCGCGCTACGGAAGATGTCGCCGCAGCGATGCAGGCGAACTTCCCGGCCGACAACACCATCAACCGCATGGTGACCTCTGGTGCTCGTGGTAACTGGCTGCAAGTGCGTAACATCGCCGGCATGCGAGGCCTCGTGAACAACCCGAAGGGTGAGATCATCCCTCGCCCGATCATCTCGAGCTACCGCGAAGGCCTGTCCGTCGCCGAGTACTTTATTGCTACTCACGGTGCTCGTAAGGGTCTGGCCGACACGGCTCTGCGTACCGCCGACTCGGGGTACCTCACCCGTCGTCTGGTGGACGTTTCGCAAGATGTCATCATCCGTGAAGATGACTGTGGAACGACGAAGGGCCTTGAACTGCCCATTGCCGGAACCGATGCCACGACCGGTGCGCTCCTGCGGGGCGAAGACGGCGGTCTCCTGGTCGACTTCAACGTCGAGAACGCGGTCTACGCTCGCAGCCTGGCCGCAGCCGCGGTCAACGCTGCCGGTGAGGTCATCGCTGACGCCGGAGACGACGTCGGAGACGTGCTCATCGCGAAGCTCATTGCCGGTGGCGTCGAAACCATCAAGGTGCGTTCCGTACTGACCTGTGAGTCTGCCGTCGGTGTGTGTGCGGTCTGCTACGGCCGGTCGCTCGCCACGGGCCAGCTTGTCGACATCGGTGAGGCCGTTGGTATTATCGCCGCGCAGTCCATCGGTGAGCCCGGCACCCAGCTGACCATGCGTACCTTCCACACGGGTGGGTCGGCATCCGCTGACGACATCACCCAGGGTCTGCCGCGTGTTCAGGAGCTCTTCGAAGCACGTACCCCCAAGGGTGCGTCTCCCATCGTCGACTCCGCCGGACGTATCACCATCGAGGATTCGGACAAGGGCCGCAAGGTCATCCTGATTCCTGACAACGGTGACGAAGCGATCGCCTACCCGGTGCTCAAACGTTCAACCCTGCTCGTCGAAGACGGTCAGCACGTTGAACTCGGACAGCAGATCATCATCGGCGCCGTCGACCCGAAGGAAGTTCTTCGCGTCAAGGGTGTTCGCGCGGTGCAGAAGCACCTCGTCTCCGGTGTGCAGGAGGTCTACCGTTCGCAGGGTGTACCGATTCACGACAAGCACATCGAGGTCATCGTTCGCCAGATGCTTCGCAAGGTGACCGTCGTCGAACACGGAGACACCGGATTGCTCCCGGGCGAGCTCGTTGACCGGTTGAAGTACAACGACCTCAACCGCACCGCGCTCACCGAGGGCAAGAAGACGGCATCCGCTCGCCAGGAGGTCATGGGTATCACCAAGGCATCGCTGGCGACCGAGTCCTGGCTGTCGGCCGCTTCCTTCCAGGAGACCACCCGGGTTCTGACCCAGGCGGCCATGGAAGGCAAGAGCGACCCGCTGATGGGCCTCAAGGAGAACGTCATCATCGGTAAGTTGATCCCCGCCGGCACCGGCCTTCCCCGATACCGCGACGTCACCGTCGAGGCAACGGAAGAAGCCAAGGCTGAGCGTTACCCGAACCGCATCTTCACCGAAGATGCGTCGTTCAACGAGGGTGACCTGAGCTTCGTCGACTTCGACAGCTTCTCGTCGGATGACCTGACTCCGGGTACGTATAACTAATACCCACCCGTTCTAAACGGATGGCCCCTGCTTCGGCAGGGGCCATCCGTCGTTAACGTGCACGACCTGGCAAGTGGATGCCCGGGGCTAGCCGCCGCCGAAACCCTCATTCCGCTGGATGCCCCGTGACCGACAGTGCGCGATCCCCTGTGACAGAGGCGGAATCGGCAATCACCCTGATCGAACTCCTGGTTTATCTAGGTTTTGCTGTCGTCGTGCTTGCGATCATCGGCGGCGTACTGATGAGCTCGTTGGGAATCGAAGGGAACGTGCGCAGCACGACCGAAGCGACCAACCTCGGACCGCTGACCCTCCGTTTGCCGCCGGGCCCACCTTACGACTCAGGGCACCGGTCACCGAGCACGGGTTCGCAGCGCGCCCGGGGTACGCTCGGAGCACGGGTTTATCGCCGATGCGCCTGAACTCGAACCTGGGGGCTCACGTGCGGTTGAAAGTTACGTTGGCCCGGTCCAACGGTCAGAACGACGACATCGTCGTTACAACGGATGCCGCGGCAAGCATTTCCGACGTGGCCGGCACCATCGCCCGGGTCGATCCGCGCTCGCCACTCATGCCCGGTGCCGCCGACCAGCCGCTCACGCTGCGCACGGTCGCTCCCGGCGGCACCGACTGGTTGCTGCTGCCACCCGATGCCCTGATCGGCGAGGACTGGGTCGGCTCCGGCGCGAGCGTCGCGCTCGCCGATTCCGAGACCTTCTATGTCTCCGAGGAGCACGGCGGCGCCCCGACCCTGGCCGTCATCCACGTGTTGACCGGCCCGGATGCTGGAGCACAGATCGCCCTCGGCCGCGGGTCGACCATCATCGGTCGCGGGCCCGACTGCGACGTGGTGCTCAGCGACAAACTCGTCTCTAAACGTCACGTGCGCCTCGAAGTCGCCGCCGGCATCGATCTCGTCGATCTCGGCTCGGCTAACGGCGTCGTCGTGGACGGCGGGCTGGTCACCCGGCTGCGCATCGAGCAGGGCGAGACCGTGCAGATCGGTGACACCGAGCTGCGCATCACAGTCGTCGAGACCGTGGCCGCGACCGGAGACGAACACCGTGACGGCCCGGTCTACTTCAACCGCTCACCGCGAGTGGAAGGGCGCTACGCGGGTCAGGAATTCACAGCGCCCGAGGTGCCGACCGAGAAAGACGACCAGCCGTTTCCCTGGCTGGCCATGGTCGCGCCGGTGCTGCTCGGTGTGAGTATGTGGCTCATTTTCGACCGTCCAGCGGCGCTGCTGTTCGTGTTGATGAGCCCGATGATGCTCATCGGCAACTTCTTCATGAACCGCTCCAAGGACAAACGCCTGCTGAAACGCTCGATCGGCCGGTTCGACACCCGCCTGGCCGCGCTCCGCGCGCAGCTGTTCACCGAACGCGCCCTGGAGCAGCAGGCCCGCCTCGGCGAATCGCCGTCCACCGTCGAAGCGCTGACCGAGTCGCTCGAGCGCGGACCGCTCATGTGGACCCGACGGCCCGAGCACTGGTCCTTCCTCAACGTGCGGCTCGGCCTTGGCACCATGCGCTCTCGTAACACGGTCGATGCCTCTCTGCGCGGCGAACTGCTGCCCGAATTTCAGGAGCGGCTCGACGCTGTCATCACCGAGCACGCCACGGTGGATCAGGTTCCGCTCATCGACAACCTGTTCGATGCCGGGGCCCTCGGCGTGGCCGGCAGCGCTGCCGCCTGCACGGGCACAGTCAACTCCCTGTTGGTGCAGCTGACCGCGCTGCACTCACCGGCCGAGCTCGCCGTTGCCTCGCTCGTTACACCGCACTGGTCGAGCGAGCTCGAGTGGCTCAAATGGCTGCCGCACACCTCCTCGCCGCAGAGTCCACTCGCGGGCGGCCACCTGGCTGACAGCGCGTCGAGCGCCGCATCCGTTCTCGCCGCACTGGAAGAGGTCATTGCAGAGAGGCAGAAATCCAAGAAATCGGCGCGGCGCGGCGCTATGGAGCAGGAGCGTGCGGCGCTCGAGCGCGGCGAAGAAGTCGGGTCGAGTTACACCGGCGAGGGCACGAAATCGCCCATTCCGGCGATCATCGTGGTCATCGCCGACGATGTCGCCGTCAATCGCTCCAGGCTCGTGCAGCTCGCCGAAAACGGTGCGGATGCCGGCGTCTACCCAGTCTGGATCGCCCGCACGGTAGCAGCCTTGCCCGCTGTCTGCCGCACCGCCGTCGAAATCGACGAGAGCACCGGGCTCGGCACCGTCTCGTTCGTGCGGCTCGGTGAGACCGTAACGGATGTCGCGGTCGAGTCGGTCGACTCCGCCACGGCCCTGCACTTCGCGCGTCGTTTGGCCCCGGTCATCGACGCCGGTGCCCTCATCGCCGACTCGAGCGACCTGCCGCGCTCGGTCTCGATGGTCACCCTGCTCGGCCACGACCTGGTCGAGGCGCACGATGCCGTCATCGACCGATGGCGGCAGAACGCCTCCATGCATGACCGCACCCCCGGAGCGGTGCCGCACTCCAAACGCGCCGGAACCCTGCGGGCGATCGTCGGGTCCACCGGCGTGCAGGCGATGCACCTCGACCTGCGCACCCAGGGCCCGCACGCGCTGGTCGGCGGCACGACCGGTGCCGGCAAGAGCGAATTTCTGCAGGCTTGGGTACTCGGCATGGCCACCGAGTACAGCCCGGACCGGGTCACCTTTCTGTTCGTTGACTACAAGGGCGGTTCGGCATTCGCCGATTGCGTCTCGCTGCCGCACTGTGTCGGCCTGGTCACCGACCTGAGCCCCCACCTGGTGCGCCGGGCTCTCACCAGCCTGCGCGCCGAACTGCGTTACCGGGAACACTTGCTCAATTCCAAAAAAGCCAAAGACCTGATCGAGCTCGAGAAGCGCGGCGACCCGGACAGCCCGCCGGCTCTCGTGCTCGTCATCGACGAATTCGCAGCACTGGTAAGCGAGGTGCCCGAGTTCGTCGACGGCGTCGTCGACATAGCCCAGCGTGGCCGTTCGCTCGGCATCCACTTGATCATGGCCACGCAGCACCCCGCCGGCGTCATCAAAGACAACCTGCGGGCCAACACCAACCTGCGCGTCGCACTGCGCATGGCCGATGAATCCGACAGCAACGACGTCGTCGGAGTCAAGGATGCCGCACACTTCGACCCTGGCCTCCCCGGCCGCGGCATTGCCAAGACCGGTCCGGGCCGGCTGCAGCAGTTCCAGTCTGGGTACGCCGGCGGCTGGACCTCCCGCGAACCCGAGAACGCCGAAATCGGCATCGCCGAACTGCGCTTCGGCGGGGAAACCGCGTGGGAACCGCCGAGTGACCCGCTCGCCGGGCAGGAGCGCGAGCTCGGCCCGACTGACCAGCAGAAGCTCGTCGCCGCCCTCGTCGGAGCGGCTGGTTCGGCGCAGATTCCCGCGCCGCGACGGCCCTGGCTCGACGAACTGCCGTTTCTGTGCGACCTGGCACCCATTGTGACCCAAACGGATGCTGTCCTCGCGCTGGGCCTGGCCGACGCGCCAACCGAGCAAAAGCAGCGCCCGGTCTGTTTTCTGCCTGATGTCGACGGACACATCGGCATCTACGGCACCGGTGGATCCGGCAAGAGCGTCGCCCTGCGTACCCTGGCGATCGCGGCCGGCAGCACGAGAGCGGGCGGGCCCGTCGCGGTTTACGGCCTCGACTTCGCCGCCGGCAGCCTGCGCATGCTCGAACCGCTGCCGCATGTGGGCAGCATCATCGGCGGCGACGACACAGAACGCATCATTCGCCTGTTCCGACTGCTCAAGGCCGAACTCGAATCGCGCGGCAACCGCTTCGCCGAGGCCACCGCGTCAACCATCGCCGAGTACCGCGCGCTGGCGAACCGTCCGAACGAGCCGCGTATCCTGCTGCTCATCGACGGGTTCGCGGCCTTTCGGGAAGATTGGGAGGTCGCGAGCGGCCGGTCGAACTGGTACGACGTATTCCGCAGCATCCTCTCGGATGGTCGTCAGCTGGGAATCCACGTGGCTTTCACCGCCGACCGCTCCGGCTCGGTGCCGAGCTCCGTGCGCTCGAGCGTGCAACGTCGTGTGGTCCTACGGCTCGCCGACGATACCGGCTACAACCTGCTCGACGTGCCCGGCGACATTCTGAATGCGAAGTCGGCACCGGGCCGCGCAATTTTCGACGATCTGGAAACTCAAATCGCGGTCTGGGGCGGTTCCGCCGTAGCCGCGGAGCAGGCGGCCGCCGTGCGCGTGCTGGCCGCATCGTTGTGGGCAGAGGGGATCCAGGCCGCGCTGCCCATCGGCAGCCTGTCCCGCGACTATCCCGCCACCGAGCTTCCTGACCGGGTCAAGTCCCAGCCGACGCTGGGTCTGAGCGATGAGACGCTCGCCGCGGTCGGTTTTGAGCCGCGCGGCACGCTGTTGTTGTCTGGCCCCCCGGCCAGCGGGCGAAGCACTGCGCTGCGCGCCCTCATGCACGCCTTCGAGCGGTTTGACCCGACGGTCGCGCCGTATTACATCGGCAATGCGCGGTCAGGACTGGCCGGTCTGCCCGGCTGGGTCAGCACGGCCACGACCATCGTCGAGGCCGTGGAACTGGCCAAAGAGCTGACCAAGGCGGTGAGCGCCGACCTGGCCACCCCGCGCATGGCGATCGTCGTCGAAAACCTCGCGGACTTTCTGCAGACCCCGGCCGATGCTGTGCTGGTTGAACTCATCAAACAGGTCAAGCGCAGTGACCATTTTCTGGTCGCCGACGGTGAAACCGCGTCGTGGAACTCCTCTTGGCCGCTGTTCGCCGAGATGAAGAACACGAGGCGCGGCCTGCTGTTGCAGCCCGACACCATCGAGGGTGACATTCTGCTGAAGACGCCGCTGCCGCGACTGAACCGTGCCGAGTTTCCGCCCGGTCGCGGCATGATGGTGGCCAGCGGAAAGGTCGTGCGGGTGCAGCTTCCGCTCGTGGAGTAGCTGCTGGCCCCTGCACTGACAATCAGCCCTCGCCAGTCGGGCTCCTGAGGCGGTCTCCGAGAACGCTGACACCCGGGGCGAGGAGATCGACGGCGACATCGGCCCGCAACTGGCTGAAGGTGCGCAGTTCGCCCGTGCACCGCAGGCGGAGGGCGGTGTCAGCAAGCTCGAGCAACGAAAAGGGGTAGGTCTCGATCGCTCGTTCCTCCCGCCTCGACCAGCGAAACGGGCAGGGTGTCGGCGAGCTCGATGAGAACGACTGCAAACCGGCGCTGCGTCTAGACCGAGAGTTCACCCCCATTAGCCCCTTTCGGGGTATAGCCATTAGGTTAGGACCACACGCAGCCCGTTCGGGCTCAAACCTCTGGGGGACACCATGGCCAATCTCAACGTGACTTATTCCGACATGACCGATGCCGCTGGTCGTCTGAGTTCCGGTAAGGAAGACCTCATCACCAAGCTCGGCGAGCTGCAGACGCTCGTGAACAACCTGGTCGGCTCCGGTTTCGTGACCGATTCCGCCTCGGGGGCCTTTCAGACGGCCTATGACGCTTTCACCCAGGGCACGACCCTCGCGGTCAACGGTCTTGATGGTATGAGCCAGTTCCTCACCGCCGCTGCCGACGCCCTCGGCAACGCGGACACCGAGCTCGGCAACGCTATCCGCGGCTAAGTCCCCATCGCAGTCCACAGGGTCGAAAGAGAACTCTGTCTGATTTTCTGGTTGATACAACCCTGCTCCGAGACATGGCGAGCGACGTCTCGCTGATTCAAACCGAGTTCGATACGGCCAAGGCGACGAGTCAGAATTTGGCGGATGCCGTGGGTCGCCCTGGTCTCGCCGACCGCGTGACCGCATTCGCCAGCAACTGGGATTACCGTCGCGGCGAACTGGCGGACCAGCTCGCGACCCTGAGCGAGAACCTGCTCACCGCGGCCGACGGTCTCGAAAACACCGACAGTGAACTGGGTGAATGTCTCATCGAGGCCACCCAGCCCGCGAGCGCCGGAGGAACGGATGACCCGGCCCACCGACTGGTCGCCCCTGGGCTTTTACAGCGACCCGATTCCGGGCGATCCGAGCGCCGCACGGGCCATCGCCGGGGAATACTCGAGCGTTGCAGAGGCCATCACGCGGGTCGCGGTGAACCTGCGCGGTTTGTCGGGCTGTGAGGGCATGGTCAGCGACGTGGCAGCGACCCGCCCCGCCGCCATCGCCGTGACGACCGCCACCATTGTGAACGCTGCCGCTGAAACCGCGACTGGGTACAAATCACTCACCGAGGGCATCATCGAGGCCGCCTTTGCGATTCTCCCGTTCGGGGTGGGCAAGATCGCCGGGAGGCTGATCCGCCGCGATGTGACGGCTGTGCGTAATGCCACTGCGGGGGCTGCGGCCAACGCGCTCATGAAGAGTAAGGCCGGTCAGGGAATCTCCGGTTAGACCCTGGCTGCTGCGCGAACCGAGATCGATCAGACAAGGCGAGCACTGCTCCGCGCCTGCTCGCCCTTCCGGTGGTCGAATCACGTTCGGTGCCGCGCTCTCGCGCGGAGTGGCGCGCAATGTCCAGCCTCGAGTCGAAGTCCGGGCTCGTCTCTGACACGGTCATCGCTGCCTCACAGCCCAAAAGAATGTGGACACTAGGCGGCGCGTGGGCCGTCAACGAATTCAGTGCTCCCGTTGGCGAAAGTGTCGTCAAGGGCGTCGCCGAGCCGATGTACGTCGAAAAATTCACGGCACGGGATGAAAATTGATGATGAATCGCCCGCAGATGGAAGAGAAGACTCATGACCGACTGATCGCCGTGCGCAGTTAGTATGCCCTCATGGTGACGGCGTTCGTGATGGTCGCTGTTACTCCACTCGCACTCGTCTTCAATGTGATCATGGTCATCGTCCTGAAGATTCCGGGCAACACGGGGCCCGGGACATCGAGTCACGTGGGTCGCCTCGCGGGAACCCTGCCGTACCCGATACCGGCCTGGACGGCCCTGCTGTGTGCGGTGTCCTTTGCCGCACTTCTGATGATCTGCTGGATGCAGTCGAGCAATTGTTCGACGCGATGGCGCTGACGATCAGATTCGCCCCGACAGCTGCGCGAACCGCACCGGCAGGAGTTCCATGAGCATCTTCGTCGACCATCCGGATGACTGGATCGGAATCTCGTATTTCGACGCGGGTGAACGGTGGGAACGACCAGAGGACTGGGCGCGGGAACTGATCGACGCGATCGCTGACGGCGAGAACGTCTCCCGTGAACAATGCGACCACATCGAGAATGTCTTCTTCATGCTCGCCCAATCCGTTGCAGAGCGAGGGGCCTCCGCGTCCTTCCTTCGCCTCGGCAACTGGGACGGCCCGCTCGTTCTCGCGGACCTTCGGGTTGAATCACGCCTGGCGGCGGGAACGATCTCGGTCGAGGACTATGCCGGTGCAGCGGACCTCGACGCCATCGATCCCCCTGGTCGAGCCGTTCGTCACCACGAGCGGTTTGGGGGGAGTGCGGTGCATGCGGTATCTGACCCGTGAAATGTCGGTCCGGGCGTCATTGCGACCCGGGACTACGCATGGGAGGTCGATGAGACTCTGGTGGCGCTGCGCACAGCGAGCTACGACCTGCTCGAATTCGAGCAGACGCTGCCCTACATGGATGCGCTCGCCCGGACTGTCTACTCCATTTAGTGATACACCCCCATTTTGGGGGTGTATCATATCCCCGTGTGGGTGACGGGGTCGGGCGCCGTGGTTAGGCTTGATTGCGAGACCAGCTGAGTCTTTGCGAGTAAAAACAAAGACGCACCACAGGAACAATGCAGGTCGGGGGAGTAATGGGCAGGCGGCTTCCTTCTGCTCCGCCCGTTTTGTCGGGCTACAGCTATGTTCGCCCGCTTGGCACCGGCGGATTCGCCGACGTTTTTCTGTTCGAGCAGAACATGCCGCGCCGTTCAGTGGCCGTGAAGGTGCTGCTTCAAGACATCGTCGACGACGACGTGCTGCGCTCCTTCAACGCCGAAGCGGATGTCATGGCGCGGCTCAGCTCGCATCCGTCAATTCTCACCGTCTACAACGCGAGTATCTCCGCCGACGGCCGCCCGTATCTGGTGATGGAATTCTGCCCTGGCTCGTACTCGTCGCGCGAGCGCGCGGAGCCGCTGCCCGTGGCAACGGTGCTGGGCGTCGCGGTGAAGATCGCCTGTGCGCTCGAGACGGCACACCGTTCCAAGGTGCTGCACCGCGATATCAAACCCTCCAACATCCTCACCACGACCTTCGGCGGCCCGGTGCTCGGCGACTTCGGCATCGCAGCTTCGCTCGTCGGGGGCGCCCGCAATGAGCTGTTCGCCATGTCCCTGCCGTGGAGCGCCCCTGAGGTCGTCGACGAACGCACGACCGGCTCGATCGCTACCGAGGTCTGGTCCTTCGGCGCCACCCTGTACTCACTGCTGGCTGACCGGGCCCCGTTCGAGCTGCCGGCCGGCTCTAACGGGTCGCGCACGCAACTGAAGCAACGCATCCACCGCGCCAAATACACGAGCATCGGGCGAGCGGATGTTTCCCCAGCCCTCGAAACGATTCTCGCCCGCATGATGAGTCGCGACCCTGGCGCCCGCCAGGCGAGCCTGCTCGAATGTGCGCACGACCTGCAGCGCATGCAGCGCGATCTCGGACTGCCGATCACAGCGCTCGAGGTGGCCGACGCGGCCTGGGCTGAGGCCGGAGCCCCGGTGGACTTCAACAACAGGGAAGCCCGCGGCGCGGTCAACTCTGACGTGATCATTCCCATGCTGCGCCCCGGCCGCCTCACCCGCCGCCCGGCTTCGCAAACCCGCGAAGGCACCCTGACCGACGTGGATGAGCCGCGCCGCGCACGAATCTCGCCGCTCACCCTCGCGCTGCTCCTGGTCGGGGCTGTCGTTGTTGGCGGAGGCGTCACGGTCGGCACCCTCTTTCTCGTGGGGCTGATCTGATGGCCGGCAAGTGGGCGCGCGGTCGGCTGCGAGCCCTCTCCCCGAAGCGCCGCGGCATAGTGCGGATCGCCGCGGTCACCGCGATCGGCACGCTGCTGGCCACAGTGGCCATCGTCGTTGATGGTTTCGATGTGAAGCAGACGCCGGTGCACGCGAGCTCGATCTGGGCACTGCAGAGCGGCGACGGCAACCGGTACGCCCGTATCAACACCGACCTGCTCGAGTTGGATACCGTGAAAACCGTGCCGGCGCCGAGCGAATTGGTGCAGACCGACGCGACCGTGCTGCTCTACGCGCAGAACAACGAAAAAGTCGTCGACGTGAGCCTCGCGGCGCCGATCGACCTCGGCGACGACGCCGCCGACTACGACGTGACCCCGGCCGGCACCCGCACCGTCGTCTCCTCGGGGGCCTGGGTCGGCTACCTCACGAGCACCGGAGCGGTGTTCGTCGGGGCGGTCGGTGCGGCCGAATCCCCGCGCCCGGTCAACCTCTACGCCGATGACGAGGTCATCGAGGGCGAAACCGCCCGCTCCTACGTCTCCGATGCCGTTGCGATCACCCCCGACGGCGTGCTCTACAGCTATTCCAGCGCGGCAAGCAGCGTTCTGAGCTATTCCATTGTGGACGACGAAATTCTGGGTGATGACACCGTCACCGACGGTCCGACCGAGCCAGGCACCCAGCTGAGCGTCGTCGGCGATACCTGGGCGCTGCTCGGCGTGGCCGGCGACGAACTTTGGCTGGCCGGCCGGAACGAACCGGTCGAGACGAACCTGAGCGAGCTGGCCGTATTGCAGCGCCCGAGCGGTGGCGCCGACGCCCCGCGTAGTGCCGACGGCCTGCTCGTGGCCGACCAGACCGGCCTGGTCTCCTTCGCCCTCGATGACGGTGCCCGCACCGAGCTGGTCGGCGATTCCGAAACTGTACTCGGTGCCCCGGCCGCGCCGACCCCGTTCCACGGCGACCGTTATGCAGCGTGGCTGCCGTCCGGCGGCACCGGCGGCACCCTGTTCAGCGAGAGCGCCGGAGAAACGACGCTCAGCTACGGCACGGCCACACCGAACGGCGACGCAGCCCCCGCGTTTCGGGCCAACGACTCTCTCATGATTCTCAACGACATCCAGAGCGGATGGGTGTGGACCGTTCCCGACGGCGCCCTGGTTGCCAGTTCGCAGGACTGGACCCTCGCCGCCGTCGAAGAGCCGCAGCGCCAGGACGACGTGCAGGAAGCTTCAGAGATCGTCGAACCCAAGCCTCCCGTCGCCGTGCCCGACGCCTTCGGGGTGCGCAGCGGCCAGCTTGCCCTGCTGCCGGTGCTGCTCAACGACCACGACGCCAACGACGACGTGCTGACCGTGGTCCCGGCCTCGGTCACCGGACTCGACCCGTCTTGGGGCACCATCAGCGTTACTGACCAGAACCAGGCCATCGCCGTGCAGGTCGCGGCCGACGCCCGAGGGTCAGCCACGTTCAGCTACGCCGTCACCGACGGATCCCGTGCCGACGGACTCAACTCGTCGACGGCGACAGTCACCCTGACCGTGCACGGCGACGACGTGAACGCCGCACCGGTATGGTGCGGCACCGAGGGCTGCCTGCACGACTGGCCGAGCCCCGAGGTGCAACCCGGCGGTACGGTCACCGTTCCGGTGCTGCCCGGCTGGGTCGATCCAGACGGGGATCCGATTTTCGTCGCATCCGTTCTGAACACGACCGACGTCGGCTCGGTCAGCGTGACGCCGGCCGGTGTACTCGTCTACAAACACCCCAACGCGGCCGACCAGACCGCGCAAGCGGCCACCATTCTGGTGCGCGTCTCAGACATTCACGGTGCCACGGCCGAGAAAGTGCTCACGATCACGGTCACGCCGACCCCTCAGCTCACCGTCGAACCGTTCGCACTGCTCGCCTCGGTGAACGAGCGCCTCACGGTCAGCCCGGCCGAGTATGTCTCCAGCGCAGCCGGCCTGTACCGCATCGAATCGGCGACCACCCCGACCAGCTCCGCGGGAGTCACGGTCGGTATCACCGCCAACGGAACCTCGTTCGACTTCGTCGCCACCACGCCCGGCAACTACACGGTCAGCCTCACCATCGCCGACGACGCGAGCGAAGTCGTCTCGCTCGTGCGCATTTCGGTGGTCCCAGCAGATGCGCAGGCCCTCACCACCTCCCCGGTGACCGTTTTCGTGCGCCCCAAGGCCGACACGAGCGTCGACGTCTTCACCGCCGTCTCCAATCCGGCCAGTCGGGTACTGCTGCTCGGTGAAGCCATTCCCGACACAGTGTTCGGTGCGTCCCTCAGCGTTGACGTGGTCGGTCAGAATGTGCTGCGCGTGCGCGGCTCGACCGCCGACGAACGGCCGGGCAAGCTCGGCACCGTGCGCTACACAGTCTCTGACGGCACCGAAAACCCCCTATACACAGTGCGCGGCGAGGCGACCGTCTACCTGCTTCCGGCTTCAGTTCCGCAGGCGCCGATCGCCAGGAACGACAGCGTATCGGTGCGGGTCGGCGCCCAGATCGACATTCCCGTGCTCGCCAACGACGTGGCGCCCGACGGCAACATCGTCATGCTCGACCCCGAGTCGGTGCAGAACCGCGAGCGACAAGGCCTCGCCTTCGCGGCCGGAGCCGAACTGCGCTACCTCGCGCCGGACCAGCCTGGAAGCTACGAACTGGGCTACAGCGTCTATGTCGCCGGCGCCCCCGAACTCATCGATTCGGCCGTCGTCTCGATCGAGGTGCTCGCCGACGGCGACAACACGGCTCCACAGCCGCATACCCTTTACGGCCGGGTGTTGTCGGGGGAGAGCACCGAGATTCCCTTCGACAGCTTCGGCGTCGACCCCAACGGCGACACCGTCGTGCTCGACCGGGTACTCACCCAGCCGGCTCGCGGAACCGCCTCGATCAACGCCACTGGCGACGCCATCGTTTATTCGAGCCCGCTCGACTACAGCGGTGCCATCGAATTCCAATACCGCGTGCGCGACACCAGCGGCGCCACCGGCATCGCCCTGGTACGCGTTGGTGTGCTCGACCAGCGCTCCAATCCGAGCCCGATCACGTTCAGCGACTACGTCGAGGTGCAGGTCGGTACCGACAACCAGGTGGTTGTGCACCCCGCCGCCAACGACATCGAACCCGGCGGCGGTCGCCTCACTTTGACCGGAGTCACGCCCGACGCCCCGGCCGACTCGCTCGAATATGACGCCCTGCAACAGCGCGTCGAGCGGGTCACTGACAATCAGGTGGTCTTCACTGCCGGCGACGAGCCCGGACTACTCACCTTCGTCTACTCCGTCGCAAATGCGAACGAAGACGTCGGCCAGGGCCTCATCGTCGTTAAGGTGGTGCGCGCCTCCGTTCCAGATTTTCCCATCGTCATCGACACCACCGTCGCCCTCGATGACCGCGACTCGTTCCCCACGGGCATCGACGTCGTCACCGACAAGGTCTCCTGGAAGTCCGGCGACGTCGGGGGTCTGACCCTCGCACTGTGGGGCGACCATCCCGGCCTCACAATCTCCGGCTGGAAGATCAGCGGTGACGTTCCTGACGAGGGACTTCTCGCCCCGTTCTCGCTGACCGGCCTCAATTTTCAGGGTGTCGAAGTCACCACCTACGGGTTCCTGCGCATTCCTTCAGCGGATGCCATCATCCTCGCGCTCAAACAGGGAAATGTCGAACAGAACGTGCGCGAAGACGCCGCCGTCACCTTCGACCTGACCAGTCTGGTATCGATTCCGGCCGGGACCGAGCTGCAACTGGAACGCGCCGGCATTCGTTCGTCGGGGGAACGCGTGAATGCCAGCTGCACTTTTGAGGGCGGAACGAGCGTCACCTATACGGCCGGATCCGATGCCCCCTGGACTGACTCCTGCACCGTTCCGGTGCGCATCGACGGTCAGGAGGACTACACCCAATTGGTCGTTCCGGTCGTCGTTGAACCCCTCGACCCGCAGCCGACCCTTCGTCCGGCGGCGCTGACCCAAAGCCCAGGCGCCGACGCGATTCGCTACGACCTGAGCCACATGGTCGACTGGCAGGGTAAGGGAGCGGTTCCGGCGCTGACCTTTTCGACCGAGATCACCTCCGACCAGTTCAGCGTGTCGCAGGACGGCGCCATTCTCACGATCTCCGTAGCGGATAACGCCGTTTCCGGCCGTGAGGCCGCTGTAAAGGTGAGCCTCGCCAGCCACCGCGACGCCGAGCCGGCCCTGCTCGCGCTCAAGGTCGGTCCGGCGCCGAGCGAGCTGCCCAAGGGTGGCACCGTGGCAACGAGCTGTTCGCAGTCCTCCGGCTCAAGCTGCCAGGTCACGGTCGTTGGCGTGCCCGGCGAGGTTAATTTGTACCGCAATACCCCGCTCGTGCTGGTGTCGGTCGCAGCGCCGAGCACCTGCGTCGGCGTCTCCTTCGCGGTGGAGAACACCCGCAGCGTGCGAGCCTCCTGGTCGAGTGATACCGCCGGCGGGGTCTGCCAGGCCAGTTTCGTGGTGCAGGATGCCCAGGGGAAGCTCAGCGCCGGCAACCGCACCGGTTCGATCACGGTCGATCTGCAGGGCTATCCCAAGGCGCCGAACTCGGTCACCCAGATCGCCTACGGCGACGCGTCGATCACCCTCTCCGTCAGCCCCGGCGGTGCCAATGCCGCCTACCCGGCGCTGACCGGATTCGCGCTGTACCGCAACGGTGCATCGGTCGGGCGTTGCGACGAGTCGGGTGACTGCGGCGTCATTCGCACGACCGAGAACGGTCAGAAGGACCTCTACGAAGCGAAGGCGGTGAACGCCGTCGGCGAGTCCCGCTCCGGCGTCAGCGTCACAGCCTGGTCCTATGACACCCCCGGCATGGGCCGACTCACCACCGAGCCGATCTTCGAGGAGGGCACCACGAGTGCCGAGATCGGCGCCGTCACCGTGACCATGGAGAACAACGACCGATCCACCAACCGCTACAGCGTGAACGGCACCGAACAACGGGTTGCGACGCCCGGTACCGGAACGACCGAACTCACCCTCGCGCTCGGCGTGGGCCCGCAGACCATCACGGTGACCCCGCTCAGCCGCGACGACCAGCCGGCGGGCAACGGCCCGACGGAGCAGACCACCTCGCAAACGGTGCTGGTGGCCGGTTCGCCCGCCATCACCCACCCCGGTGATTTGACCGCGCAGAACCGCTCGATCAACGTGGCGAACGCGAAACTCGACAAGAATTTCAGCGTCCTGCCTGAGGACGTGCTCTACGTCGCCTCGCTCGCCGAGGGCGCGACCTGCACCCTGACCGCGGCCGGATTGGTCTCGGCCGGTGCCGCGGCCACTTCAGAAGACCCGGCAATCGATGGGTTGACCAAGCACACGAAGTACTTCGTGACGGTGTGCTACTCCAACGGCTATGGGGTCACCAAGGCCAATGCCGGGGGGATCACCACCTGGGAGCGGCCGGCTGCGCCTGGCACGGGGAAGTACACCTACGCCATTGCAGCGCCGGCCAATGGCCAGTACCTGCTCACGGCGCCCACATCGTCGTCGACCGTGCCGGCTGACTTCGAGGCCGACTTCGAGAACTTCGATGCCGTCACCGGGTCGATCGTCTTCGGCGCCGACCCTGGAATTCGCGTGCGGTACTGCACGGAGACCGACTCCACACTCTGCAGCGACTGGTCGGCCGTGACGGCAGCGGATGCCGGCCAAGCGTGGCAGGTCAAGTACGCCGTAACCGATCTGGCGACGCCGGGCTGCATCATGGGCGACATTCTCGAGGTCGTCGTCAACGGCACGTCTGACGGCCTTCCCTCCGCCAATGTCACCGCAGCGCAGTACGACGTCGCCAACCCGAACGGCGATCGAATGTGGGTGAACGGTGACAAGAACGTTCCCGGAGACGCGAAGCAGACCCAAAAGGTTCAGTGGACCATCAACTGGACCGCCCCCGCCACCGTCAACCTCCCCACCGTCTCTGGAACCCTGGCCGGTCCCATCGGCTGTAGCGCAGCATCCGCACCGACCACCTAGACCTCGCCACACTGAAAGAGCTGTAGACATGACAATCACCACTGAACAGTCAGAATGGTTTGCCGCGACCTTCACGATGATGGTCGACAACGTGGAACAGGTTGTCCTCGGCAAGCGCCACGTGATTGAACTCGCCTTCACCGCGATGGTCAGCGAGGGCCACCTGCTGCTCGAAGATTACCCAGGCACCGGCAAAACCTCGCTGGCCCGCGCCATGTCGCAGACCGTGCAGGGAGTCTCGAGCCGAATTCAGTTCACCCCCGACCTACTGCCGGGCGACGTGACCGGCATCACCGTGTACGACCAGAAGACCGGCGAGTTCGAGTTTCACAGCGGCCCGATCTTCGCCAACGTCGTGCTCGCCGACGAGATCAACCGGGCCAGCCCGAAAACCCAGTCGGCGTTGCTCGAGGCGATGGAAGAGGGAAACGTCACCATCGATGGTGTCACCCGCTCCACCGGTGTGCCATTTCTCGTCATCGCCACCCAGAACCCGATCGAACAGGCTGGCACCTACCGGCTGCCCGAAGCCCAGCTCGACCGCTTCATGATGAAAGCCTCACTCGGCTACCCCGACCTCGCCGCGACCATTCGCATTCTCGAGGGCACCGCCGATGTTCGGCACGATCTTGCACCGGTCATCACGCCACAGGCGCTCGTCAGCATGAGCGACATCGCCCGCACAGTGTTCGTGAACCCTCTCGTCTACGACTACATCGGACGCCTGGTAGAGGCCACCCGCGATGCCAGCCAGGTGCGCATGGGCGTCAGCGTGCGCGGTGCCCGCGCCCTCACCAAGGCCGCCAAGACTTGGGCCGTCGCGCATGGCCGCACCTTCGTCACCCCCGACGACGTCAAAGCCCTGGCCGAGCAGGTGCTTGCGCACCGCATGGTGCTCGACCCGGAAGCTGAGTTCGACGGCGTCACCGCGAGTGCCGTCATCGGCCAGATTCTGCTCGACGTCCTACCGCCCAGTCGGAGCGACCTGGCGTGAGCTTTCACACCGAATCGCGGCGATCCCAGACATCAAATCTGGCGCGCACGAGCACCCAGACCAGGTCTGCAACGCACACCCGGTATGCCACAACGCATACCAACTACGCAGGGCGCACGAATAGGTCAACAACGTTGACCCTCGTGGGCGCGGTCGTGCTCTGGATGCGCCTCTCACGAGCTGTGCGAATTGGTGTGCGGGCATCCGTCGACTGGGTCGGCGAAACGGTCACGCCGGCCGGCTGGGTCGTCGTCACGGCCGCGATCGTGTTGTTGCCGCTCGGCCTGGTCTTCGGCTGGACCGAACTGATCGTGACTGGCTGGGTGGCGGTCGCCCTCATGCTCATTTCACTGCCGTTTCTGGCCGGTGGCCGCGCCTACAGCGTCGACTTCACGCTGCCGGTGGACCGGGTCGTCGCCGGCTCCGAGGTACTCGGCACCCTCACCGTGACAAATATCTCCAAGCGGATTGAGCTGCCCGGGCGCGTTGACGTTCCGATCGGCCAGGGGCTGGCGGATGTCTACGTGCCACTGCTGCGCGCTGGTCAGGTGCACCAGGAACACGTTCGCGTTCCCGCCTACCGCCGCGGCGTCATCGACGTGGGCCCGGTCACGACCGTGCGCAGCGACCCGCTCGGCGTGCTCGGCCGCGAAGTGGCCTGGGCCGACGTGAATCGTCTGTTCGCGCATCCCGTGACGGTGTCGATTCCGAGCACGAGCGCCGGATTCGTGCGCGACCTTGAGGGCAACCCGACGAGTGACATCGTCGACTCCGACATCTCGTTTCACGCCATTCGGGAGTATGCCCCCGGCGACGGGCAGCGGCACATCCACTGGAAGTCCACCGCCAAGACCGGCAAGCTCATGGTGCGCCAGTTCGAGGAGAGCCGGCGTTCGCGCCTCGCGATCGTGCTGAGCCTGAACAAGGCGGAATACGCCTCCGAGGACGAGTTCGAGATGGCGGTCAGCGCCACCGGTTCGCTCGGCGTACGTGCCATTCGCGACGGCCGGGACTTGGCCGTCGTGGCGAGCGAAGAGATTCCCGATATCGTGCGCAGCAGCATCCGCTCGGTGCGGAGTTTGAGTGTCGTGTCGACGCGCACCCTGCTCGACGACCTCGCCGCCATCGAGACCAGCGCGCACGCCATGAACGTTGAAGACGTATGTGTGCTCGCAGCCCAGGTGGTGCCTGATATGTCGATCGCATTCGTGGTGTGCGGCGGCACCATGACCGCCCGGCGGCTGCAGGCGCTCACCCTCAAATTCGCCGGCAACGTGCAGGTCGTCGCCGTGCTGTGCAACCCCGCCGCTCAGCCGAGCTTTCGCGACCTGGCCGGTACGAGCGTGCTGACCATCGGCGTGCTCGACGACTTTCGTTCCCTGCTGAGCAGGCGGGCCACATGAGCGCGCCCGCAGAACGGGCTGCAACCGCCACGGGCGGCGGTCTTCCCCCGCGTCGGCCGCGCCGCGCACCCAGCCAGCGACAGTCGCTCACGATCAACGCATTGTTTGTGGTGCTGATGCTGCTGGTCGCCGTCTGGGCGGCTTGGCCGATCTACCAGGACAGTGCCTACCTGCTCATGGCAGCCGGCGCGATCGCAGCGGGCATTCTACTGGCCTGGCTTGCTCGCGCCCGTGGCTGGTCCTGGTTCAGCCTGCTGCTGGCCATCCTCGGCGCATACCTGCTGCTAGGGGTTCCGCTCGCAGTGCCGTCGGCCCTATCGAGCGCGTCTAACGCGCTCGGCGGCCTGCTCGACCTGGTCACCGCCACAGTGTTCAGCTGGAAGGAACTCGTCACCATTTCGCTGCCGGTCGGGTCATACCAGACCTTGCTCGTTCCGGCCTTCGTGCTGTTCCTCGGTGGTACCACCGCGGCCCTGTCGCTCGCCTGGTGCGGCGGCCGGCGCTACGCCATCGCCGTTCCCCTGATCTTCGCCGTGCAACTGTTCGGGCTGGTGTTTGGGTCGACCGCCGAGAGTGAGCCGTTGGCGGTCGCCGGGTTCACCGTTCCGGCACCGCGGGAGACCTTGATCGGCCTGGCCGCACTACTGCTCGACTTCGGCTTTCTGGCCTGGCGCACCCACCTCGCCCGCAGTGAAGCCCTCAATTTGGCGGCCCGCACGACCGGTGTGCGGCGCACACCCGGCGGCCTCGGCGGACGCGTACGCCGCGGCGCTCTGGCCTTCGGCGTGCTTGTACTCGCCGTCGGAGTGTCGCTCGGCGGGCTATCGATGCTCGCGTCGACTCCGTCCCGCGAGGTGTTACGCAGCAGCATCGACCCGGCCGTCGAGCTGCGCGAATACGTCAGCCCGCTCAGCCAGTACCGCAGCTACTTCAGCGCGGAGCGGTATGACGAGGAACTATTCACTGTAACGCCTGTCGATTCCGGCGAGCCGGCGAGCCGGGTGCGCCTGGCCGTGCTCAGCCACTATGACGGGGAGGTTTTTCGGGTCGTCGACCCGCGGTCGGGCGCGAGCAACCAGGACACCGCCTTTGCCCGGGTGTCCCACAGCCGCGGTTCGGCCAGCGGCGGCGTGACGACCTTTGCGATCAGTGGGTATCAGGGCGTTTGGATGCCGGGGACCGAGGCGCTGACGAGCATCCGCTTTGCCGGTAAACGCGCGGCAGAACTGAGCGACGGGTTCTTCTACAACGCGGGGACGGCTTCCGGTATTCAGCTGAACGCCCTCGAAACCGGTGAGCGTTACACGATCGTTTCCCCGCGCGAAGCGGAGGCGACGGATCTGGCCGGTCTCGCCCGCCCGGCCGCTGCGTCCCGGCTGATCGATGTGTCGCTCATTCCGGCGAGCCTCGGCGATTGGGTCACCGCGCAGGAGGTCAGCAGCGATGGTGCCGGTCTGGCCGAACTCGTCAGCCGGCTGCGGGAGCGCGGCTATCTCAGCCACGCACTGACCACGCCAACGGCAGAGTCCTGGACCGCTGACCTCGGCGATTACCAGTTCTCGCCGAGCCTGTCCGGCCACTCGGTCGCGCGCATCGACGCATTGTTCACCGCCCTGCTGGAGAAGCAGAACAACACCACCTCGACCGAGAATTCCCAGCTGGTCGCCGCCGTCGGCGATGACGAACAGTTCGCCGTGGCGACCGCACTGCTGGCCCAGTACCTCGGGTTTGAATCCCGCGTGGTGCTGGGATTCAGCCTCGCCGAGGCCGACGCGGTTTCTGGCGCACCCGGTGCCTGCGTAGATGGTGTCTGCGCGGGCCGGAATCTCGCAGCGTGGGTAGAAGTGGCCGGAGGCGGTGAAAGCTGGATCACCGTGAACGCGACCCCGCAGTTTCAGAACCCACTCTCGCCGATCGACGATGCCACCCGCGACCCGCAGTACAACACCGAGGTGTTGCCCGAGGGAGCCACCGAACGGCAAGCCCCCGAGGCTAACCCGACCAGCGGCGAAGATCAGCAGGAAGAAGAACCGGTCACCGGCATCGACCTGGCCTGGCTGTTCGCGGCCCTGAAGATCGGCGGCATCAGCCTTGCCGCCTTACTCGTGGTGAGCACACCGTTCATGGTCATTCTGGGCGCCAAGATGAAGCGACGCCGGGACCGGGCGAGGGCGCCGGACGTGTCTGCACGGTTCGCCGGAGGCTGGGACGAATACGTCGATGCTGCCGTCGACCGCGGACTCGCCGACCAGGGCAGCATGACCCGGGTCGAGATCGCGAGGCATTACCAGTCGGCCGGCGGTGGGGTGCTCGCGGCACTGGCCGACCGGGCCGTGTTCGGCGAGGTGCCCCCGGTCATCAGCGACAGCGATGCCTTCTGGGCGCTCGTCTCCGCTGAGCGGGCCGGACTGGCCGCGAGCGGCACCAGGCGCGACCGCTGGCGTGCCGCCCTCTCGCTGCGTTCCTTCTCTCGACTGGCGGATGCCGGCCGATCGTTTAGATTTCGACACCACAGGCGCGGCACAGTTCGATTAGACGTCACCACAGTGCGCCCCAACCGGCGCGACATCAGCAGAATGGGGGAGCGACCGCGCACCAGCGGCCGCAAATCATAAATGGATGAATCATCATCTGGAGCGATCATCGCCGTCGTCGTGGTGGCCGTGCTACTCGGTCTCGGTCTGTACGTGTTTACGTCGATCGCCCTCGGCAAGGTCTTCGTGAAACTTGGCGAGCAGGCCTGGAAGGCGTGGGTGCCGATCGTTAACACCATCACCCTGTTTGAGCTGGGGCGGTATTCGGCCCTGTGGGTCGTGGGATTGTTCATTCCGGTCATTGACATCGGTGCCTTCATCGTCTTCATTCTGGCGATCAACAATGTCAACCGACGGCTCGGCCGCGGCGGCGGATTCACGCTGCTCTACCTGGTCGCCTTTCCCATCTGGGCCGGCGTGCTCGGGTTCGGCAAGTCCGTCAACACCGGCTGGCTGCCGGTACCGGCCGCTACCGGGTACGTTCCGTTCACCCCGGTGCCGCCGCTGTCCGGCCCGGCCGCGCCGAGTGCGTCGCCCATTCCGGTGGTGCCCGTTCCAGCTGCGTCGCCGGTGTCGCCGGTTCCAGCGGTGCCGACCGTGCCGGCCGCCCCGCCCCGGGCGCCGGAACCCGTTCGCCAGTCCGAAGCGCCGTCCAGCGCGGTCGCGACTGGGTTTCCCGTTCCGGTGCCGGCGTTGCTGCTGGTCGCACCGCCGCTGTCGGCCGCACCCGTCGTTCCGGCCGCGTCCACAGCCGCGAACCTGCCGAGCGTGCTGTCCACTTCGCCGGCCACGCCCACGCCGCCGGTCGTGCGTGGCCTGCCCACGGGCCCGCCTCCGTTCTACGTGAGGTTGCCGACGACGTCCCCGGTCGAGCCCCCAATCGTCACAGCTCCGCCAGCCATGGTTGCTCCGCCTACTCCATTTGTAGCGCCGGTTGCCCCGCCTGCTCCATTTGTAGCGCCTGCACCGCTTGCTGCGCCGCCGGTCGTTCCCGCCGCGCTCGTGCACCCGGTCGAACCGGATGCCGCGTCCCTCGCCGTCCCGCCCCTCGATGCCCCGCCGCCCGCTGTCTCGCCGGCTCCAGTGGTCGCCGCGACGAACGCGTGGGCACGGCCAGCACCAGTCGTCCAGGCGGCCCCGGTTGCTCCCGCACCGGTAACTCCGCCCGTCCCGATCCCCGTCCCGATCCCCGCAGTGAGCGCCGCTGACCTCGCCGAGGCCCGGACCGAGACCGAGACCGAGGACGACCTCGACGAGACCATGATCGTCGTACGCCGAATAAAGCCATGGACGCTTGAAACCGAGCACGGCCTGAAAGTCTCGCTCACCAAACCGGTCGTGCTGCTCGGACGCAACCCTGCGCGTGGCAGCGCACATCCGGATGCACAATTGGTTTTGCTGCAAGACCCAGGTAAGACCGTGTCGAAGACCCACGCCCGCCTCGACTTCGTTGACGGGGCTTGGGGCATTCGCGACCTGCAGTCGACCAACGGCATCGTGTTTATCGATGGCGCCGGCGACGAAAGCGAGCTCGATGCGGGCGCGAGCGCGTCGCTGACGGAGCGGTTTTTACTGGGGGAGCTCGCGGTCCGCATCTACCTGGAGGACTGAACATGACCCATCTCGCCGCCCAGCCAACGAGTGCCCAGGTCTCACTGCAGTACGGCTTTCGCACCGATGTCGGCCGCAAGCGTCAGCAGAACGAAGACTCGCTGCTGGCCGCATCCCCGGTATTCATCGTCGCCGACGGCATGGGCGGCCTCGAAGCCGGCTATCGGGCCAGTTCCGCCGTCATCACCGAATTCCAGAGCTGCGTCGCGCGCCCCGGGCTACTCGCCGAGCACGTCGTGGCCGCCGTGGAGCGCGCCCACGCTGCTGTGCGCGTGGTGTCGGACGCGACCGGGCGTGGCGCCGGCAGCACCCTCACCGGCCTCGTCCTGATCGATCACGACGATGCCCCGCAGTGGCTCATCGTGAACGTCGGAGACTCCCGGGTCTACCGGTTGCACGGCGGCGAGCTCAGCCAGCTCACCGTCGACCATTCCCTCGCGCAGGAACTCATTGACGAGGGAACACTGCTGAAAGCGGATGTCGCCACCTTCGCCCGCAAGAATGTGATCACCCGGGCTATGGGTGCCGACAGCAGCCCGACCGACTACTGGCTGCGTCCGGTCGTGACCGGCGAACGGCTGCTGGTCTGCTCCGATGGACTCCACGGCGAACTCGCTGAGGAGAGCATCAAGGCCAGCCTGACGCTCGGCGGCAGCACCCATCAGACCGCGGACCTGCTGCTCGCCGGTGTCCTCGAGCACGGCGGTCGCGACAACGTGTCGGTGATCGTTATCGACGTCGTCGCCGGCGGAGTCAGCTCCTGGCACGGTGTCGCGATCGAGGAAGACCACGCCCAGACCATCGATACTCAAACCGAGGACACCCGTCCGGTACAACGGGTGGCTCGCAATGCTGCCCGCTGATGTGCCCGCTGACGCCGACGCAAGTGACGATGATGACGACACGGTGATCGTGCAGCGCGTGGACAACGACGACACCATAATCGTGCAGTGCACGGAAAATGACGACACGCGCATCGTGCAATGCACCGCTGACGAACACACCAGCATCGTGGCACGTGCCCGGCACGCTCGCTCCGCGGCCGTGGATCCTGCCGTCGCCCCGGTAGACGACGGCGAGGCAACCGTGCGGTCGTCCCGTGGCGGCGCAGCGAGCGACACTCTCCTGAGCAGTCGACGGGCGACCCCGCCGGCGCCCACGCCGGTCGTCGACGATCTGCAGCGTCGCTACCAGCCGCCGCAGGTGCAGAGCGGCGCGAGCGTGCGCTACCAGGCCAGGCCGGTTCCGGTCATCGTCGTGCCAGCACAACGCGCAGCCGGGTCGGAGCCGATCGCGCCCGATCCGGCCCGGATCGCCCTGGCCGAGGCGGCGGCCGAGATTCGTCAGCGAGCCGCGGCGGGTATCCGTCGTCGACGTCGGATCACGCTGGTCGTGATTATTGCGAGCACACTGCTCGCTCTTGTTGCGGCGGTCGCGTTCATCGCCTTCGCCCTCGCTAGCTGGTGAACCAGGGGAGTTCCAGTCGCGTCACCCCCGAATGAGCGCCCCGTGCAATGGGGCTGTCCAGCTGTTTTGCCCGTGGTTAGCCTAAAAATCTACCGTTGTGTCGACATCTGTTCTGTGCAAAGTGCACGGGCTGCGTGGTGACATACCAGGTGGTATCCCGGGGGAGCGCGTTCGTGACCAGCCTGACCGAAATTCTGATCGTGCACGGCCTGCTTCCGATCGAGGACCTCGACACCGGGCGCCGGAGCGACCGCGCCGATGAGGCCGCTGTGCGCAGCCTGGTCGACGCAGGCACGATCACCGAGCTGCAGTTCGCCCAGGCGCGCGCCGAGCAGAAGAATCTGCCCTTCGTTGAGCTGCTGGATTATCCTGTCGACCGGCTCGCTGTGGCCAAGGTGCCGGCCGCCGTTTGCCGCCGCGCCAACGTGCTGCCCATCGCCTTCGAAGACGGCCGTCTCGTGGTGGCCATGGTCAATCCCGGCGACGTGTTCGCCGTCGATGACGTGCGCGAAGCCGCCCGCATGCGGGTCACCCCGGTCGTGGTTGAACCGTCCGACCTGCAAGCGGCCATCGCCCGCTACCACCGCGCCGACAGTGAACTGATCGACCTCAGCTCCACCCTCACGGCCGAGAGCGACGATGTCGACGAGACCTCAACTTATACAGAAGCGGATGACGCGGCACCGATCGTGCGCTTCGTCAACCTGCTGGTCAACCAGGCGATTCAAGACAAGGCCTCCGACATTCACATCGAACCCGGCGAAGGTGGGCTGCGGGTGCGCTACCGCATTGACGGCGTGCTGCACGACATGCAGAAGGCGCCATCGACGATCGCCGGTGGCGTCACCTCGCGCATCAAGATCATGAGCGATCTCGATATCGCCGAGCGCCGCAAACCGCAGGACGGTCGCATGTCGGTGCGCCACAACGGCCGCACGGTCGATCTGCGCGTCGCCATTCTGCCCACGGTCTGGGGTGAGAAGGTGGTGCTGCGTATTCTCGATAATGCCACCTCGTCGATGAAGATGAGCGGCCTCAATCTGCTCACCGACAACTTCAACGAGTTCGAAATGGCGTACACCAAGCCGTACGGAATGATCCTGGTCACCGGCCCCACAGGGTCGGGCAAGTCGACCACGCTCTACACGACGCTGCACGCCATCTCGCGGCCCGAAATCAACGTGGTCACGGTTGAGGATCCGGTGGAGTACCGCATGCCCGGGGTAAATCAGGTGCAGGTGAACCGCAAGGCCGGCCTCACTTTCGCTGTCGCCCTGCGCTCGATTCTGCGCTCAGACCCCGACGTGGTGCTACTCGGCGAGATCCGCGACCAGGAGACCGCGAAAATTGCGATCGAGGCCTCGCTCACCGGTCACCTCGTGCTGTCGACCCTGCATACCAACGATGCGCCGAGCGCCATGACTCGGCTGATCGAAATGGGCGTTGAACCGTTTCTCGTGGGATCGGCCCTGGATTGTGTGGTGGCCCAGCGCCTCGCCCGTCGGCTCTGCGACCGTTGCAAGATACCGGACAATCGCACCGACTTGGCCTATCTGGGTTTCGTGGTCAACCCCACCGTGGGCTACGTCTCGAACCGCTCCACCATCCGGCCCGAGATCGGGCCGGCGATCGACCCCACCACCACTGGTACCGTGATCTACAAATCGACCGGATGCTCGAGCTGCTCGCAGACGGGATACCGCGGTCGACTCGGCATTCACGAGGTCATGACGGTGTCCGAAGAGATCGAGCGGCTCACCGTCTCGCACGCTTCGAGCGCCCAGATCGGGGCCGCCGCACGCAAGCAGGGCATGATCACGATGCGTGAAGACGGCTGGGCTAAGGTCGCCCTCGGCCTGACTTCGGTGGATGAGATACTTCGCGTTGTCTCCTAGAGCAGCGGGAGGGCACTTGTAATGAGCCAACCCGATTACGACCGGATGCCCAGCGGCGACAGCACCGCAGACCCCACCCCAACGGGTCGCATCCTGCACGCCATGCGCGCCCTGTCCAGCGAACGTGAGTTCGGCGAGCCAGCGGCCACCGACCCACCCATCGACGAACTATCCACGACCGCGCCACCGGCCACCAATCTCGACCCCGACTTGCTCGCCGCACTGCGCCTGGTCACGGTCGCGGGCGGGTCAGACCTGCACGTGGCCGGCGGTGCGCCGCCGAGCGTGCGTATCGATGGCGCCCTGCGGCCCATCGTCGGCTGGGCGCGCTGGTCGCCGGGCAAGGTCGCGGCGGCCCTCGGTAGCATCCTCTCGCCCGAGCAGCGGGAGGAGTTCGCGCGCGAACTGGAACTTGACTTTGCGTACACAATCGAATCGTTTCGCTTTCGCGTCAATTTCTATCAGCAGCGTGGCTCGGTCAGCGGCGCCTTTCGGTTGATTCCCAATGAAATCAGGTCGCTGGGCGAACTGGGCGTGCCGGCATCCGTTTCGCGGTTTGCGCATCTGCCACGAGGCCTTGTGCTCGTCACCGGCCCGACCGGTTCGGGCAAAACGACCACGCTCGCGGCCATCGTCGACCTCGTCAACAGCACCCGCACCGATCACATTGTCACGGTCGAAGACCCGATTGAATTCGTGCACGAGTCCAAGAAATGCGTGATCAGTCAGCGTGAAGTCGGGCAGGACACGCACAGTTTCGCCACGGCACTCAAACACGTGCTGCGGCAGGACCCCGACGTCATTCTGATCGGTGAGCTGCGCGACCTTGAGACCATCTCGGTCGCGCTGACCGCCGCCGAAACGGGCCACCTGGTTTTCTCGACTCTGCACACCCAGGATGCCGCCCAAACCATCGACCGCATTATCGACGTTTTTCCCGCCCACCAGCAGGCGCAGGTCCGGGCGCAACTCGCCGCGACCCTGCGCGGGGTACTCTGTCAGACGCTGGTGCGCAAGGTGGGGGGGTGGACGGGCGGTGGCCACGGAGATCCTGGTTTCAACGCCCGCCATAGCCAACCTGATTCGGGAGGGCAAGACCCACCAGATCGGATCCGCGCTGCAATCGGGGCGCGCACTCGGCATGCACACCATGGATCAGCACCTCGCCGAGCTCGTCGATGCGCGCCTGATCACGCGACAGGCAGCGGAGGAGAAGGCCCAGGATATCGAGGTGCTCAAGCAGCTCGTGCACCAGATCGATCCGACCGACCCATCGCTCGGCGACCTGAGCCTGGCCGAGATCGACTTCAATGACTCGTTCTCCCCCGGAAGGCGCTAATGGCCGCTGAACTCTCCTTCGCCTATTCGGGTCGGGACGACGACGACAAGGTCGTCAAGGGGCGCATGGATGCCGGATCGGAGCGTGCCGCCCTGCAACAGCTGCGCGCCATGGGGCTGTCGCCCATCTCGATCGTTCCGGCCCGCCCGATTCGTGGTCTCAATATGGATCTGCACCTGCCCGGGTACACCAGGCCGGTCGGGCTCGCCGATCTGGCCGTGATGAGTCGCCAGATGGCGACCATGACCGCGGCCGGCCTCTCACTGTTGCGCACCCTGATCATTCTCTCGGAGCAGACCGAGAATCGCCGCCTCGCACGGGTGCTTTCGGTCATTCGCAGCGACGTCGAAACGGGCATGTCACTGTCCCATGCCTTCGACAAGCACGACCAGGTCTTTCCACCGATCATGATCAATCTCGTGCGTGCCGGTGAGATCGGTGGTTTTCTTGAGGATTCCCTCAATTCCATTGCCGACAACTTCGAGACCGAGGTGCGCCTGCATGACACGATCAAGTCGGCCTTGGCCTACCCGATGATCGTAATGATCATGGCGGTACTCGCTGTCATGGGCATGCTCATCTTCATCGTGCCCGTGTTTGAGGACATGTTTCAACAGCTCGGCGGTCAGCTTCCGATCGCGACCCAGGTGCTCGTGCACCTCTCCAACATTATGCTCTGGGTCGCCCCGGTGCTGATCGTGGGCGTGGTTCTGGCGTGGCTGTGGTGGGGCAAAAATCGGCACACCGAGCGCGTGCGACGCGTGGTCGATCCACTCAAGCTCAAACTGCCAGTAGTCGGCCCTGTGCTCGCTAAGCTCGCGATAGCCCGGTTCAGTCGCAACTTCGCCACCATGATCGGCGCTGGCGTGCCCATTCTGGGTTCCCTGAAGATTGTCGGGGAGACCTCAGGCAACTGGGTCATCGAAGAAGCGTTGCACAAAGTGCAGGAATCGGTGAGTCGAGGCCGGTCGATTGCCGGCCCACTCGCCCTCGAACCGGTGTTCCCGGCCATGGTCACCCAGATGATCGCCGTGGGAGAGGATGCCGGCGCGCTCGAACAGATGCTGCGCAAGATCGCCGAGTTCTACGACCAGGAAGTGCAGGCAACCACCCAGCAACTCACCGCCCTGATCGAACCCCTGATGATCGCCGTGATCGGCATCATCGTCGGAGGGATGGTTGTCGCTCTTTACCAGCCGATGTTCAACGTATTCGACTATGTCGAATAGTCCACCCCAGTTGGGGCTGCACTATATCTGGGGGTAGGTAAACCCTAATAACCCAGTTACTTCACCGGGGGTAGAACCTAGGTTGAAGTATGAACAGCCGCACAGTACTGCTCCCAGAGACGCCACGAAAAGGAACCAACCATGAGCCCTATCATGTCCATTTTACGCAGTAAACGTTTGACCCTTGGCCGCAAGGACAAAGGCTTCACGCTCATCGAGCTTCTCGTCGTCGTGGTTATTCTTGGGGTTCTCGCCGCAATCGCAGTTCCGATCTACCTCAACCAGCAGACCACCGCGAAGGAAAATGCTGTGAAGGCTCAGGTTACGCAGGCCAAGACCGCAGTTGCTCTGGCCATAACGGAGGGTGGCTACACCGTGACTACAGCAATCGCGGCGCTCAATGGGGGCGAGGCTGTGGCCCCCCTCGCCTCTTACTCAAGCAGCGAGGAAATTCCCGTCAGTGGTACCGTCGGGAGCGGGGGAGACACTTTTTCGATTGTTGGAAAATGGCTCGAAACGGCGATTTCCTACACAATCACTGATTCCACCTCAGCCAAGCCGAGCGCATAAGCGGGCGCCTCGCGAAGCGCCCGGCGATGAATGCAACTCGGCGGAGGCAACTGACCAAGTTTGAGGACGGCTTCGGAATCATCGAGGTCATCGTTTCGATGTTTCTGCTCAGCCTCATGGCCATGGCCTTTCTGCCCGTGCTCGTGCAATCCCTACAGGTGTCCAGGGTCAACGCGTCGATCGCCACGGCTACGCAGCTGCTCAGCGCCGACCTCGACCGTGCCCGCGCGTCACATCCGGGCTGTGGTTCCAATTCCTCAGCGGATGCTCCCGACGATGACGCATTCACCGTGAATGGCAAATGGGCCGCTTCTTTCACGTGTGCCGAGGATTTACCCACGACTGTGTCGTACACGAGCACTATCAAGGACGCCGCGACAAACGAGGTTCTGGCCGAAGCGGTCACGCTCATCCTGGTAACGGAGTGAGCACGCCTCTTCGCGTCGGTCCCAGCCGTGCCGAAACTGGCTTCACTCTTGTCGAATTGATCATCTACGTCAGCTTGTCGGTGTTGGTCGTGTCCCTCGTCAGTGGCTTTTTGCTCAACGCGGTGCGTGCCCAGCGCGACGTGGTCTCTTCCACGGAAGGCGCCAACACCGCGCAGCTGATCGCCGAGTCGATCAAACGCGACGTGCGAAATGCCACCGAGGTTCGCGTGAACGACGACCACAACCTCCTCATCGTCAGAACGACAGGAATGGGTGACACGCTTGACTCGTCCTGCCGCGCTTGGTACTTCACGGGTGGGACCGCCGACGCCATCTATACAATCGACACTGGCGACACACCAATCAGCATGACTGCGCCCACCGACCTAGAGGTTTGGTCCATTCAGGGGCAGGGAATTATCCAGATCAAGCCAGCAGGTTCAGCTGACAAAATCGACGTCTTCGCGTACTCCGATCCATCGGTCGAGCTGTCGTTCGCTGTCGGCGGAGAAGCGTCGATCGCAGTGCAAACCGCCGTCACACAACGAGCACCAAGCAGCAACGAGGGAACATGTTTCGCAGACTAAGTCGCGAGAGCGGTGAACGCGGCAGCGCCCTCATGGCCGTCATCGGTGTGATGGCGGTCCTCCTGATCATCACTCTCACCGTGACCTCGTCATCCCTGCAAGCGTTGACCATCACCACCTCAACTCGCGCCGGCGTGCAGGCCCAGGCCGCCGCCGAAGCTGGTATAGCCGTAGCCTTGGCTAGTTTGCAGAACATAGGTGCGGTATGCCCGAGCGGCGGGGTGATAGCGAGCGAGGGAGACTCCGTGCCGGCGTACCGAGTAGAAGTATCGACACTGACCGACGAGTGGAGTCCAAGCTGCCCGACAGGGGCTGTGGATGAGACGAAAGTGCGAATTGTGTCTCAGGGCGAGTCGACGGCAGGCACAGTGAATCACGCGCGCACGGTCGAGGAAAGCTACGACATCACACCATCAGGAGCAACTAACAACCTCGGTTCTGTCATCACTTCCTATGAGGACCTGGATGTCGACGGTTGGAGCGTTACCACCGGCGAACCGACCGATATTCGAGTCTTGAATGGAGATTTCGCCTGCTCGAAAAATGGAACAGTTCAGGCCAACCTCAGAGTCGCCGGCAACGTGACGACTGGTCCTAGTCAGTCCTGTTCCGTCGACGGAAATGTGGATGCATTGGGAAACATTGTTGTCTGGAATCACGTCGAGGTCTCTGGCAATGTTCACGGCAATGACAGCATTGAGGTCAAGTCCAACGGGCTAGTCAGCGGCGACCTGACGAACTCCAGCGAGGATCAAACTTTGATCCAAGGAAAAGTGACTGGCGATGTCGTCCTAGCGGGGACGTTGTACAAGAGTTCCCAGGCCGACATCGGTGGAAGGCTGAGCCAGAACGTATCGGACGTGCCCCGTCCTCAGACTGCTCAGGCAGGTGACTGGGTAGCATTTCACTACGATTTGGAGGACTTCAGGGACGCGGGGTTTGAGCTGCTCTCCGGGGACTGCTGGATTAACCGCGACAGTTGGGAAAACCTTACTGTGCCTACCGTGGTGGACCTGCGTCGATGTGACGCGGTCGACCTCGACAAGCTCACCCTGGAGGTCAGGACAGACATCGCATTTATTCTTCCAGACACGCAAATTGACGAACTTGACCTTGAATCCCACAATGGAGATCGTCATAAAATCTGGTTTCTTATCCCCGAAGATGATTGGAACAATGGCGATGACTGGCACGATGACAGCAATCAGAGACACGACGATGACGATGACGACGACGATGACGATGACGATGACGAGTGCGACGCCGACTTCACGATTGGGGACAAGGCGAAAATTTCCGGCGAAATCTCCGTGATGGTCTACACACCATGTGAGATTGAGCTGAACGACGTTCAGTGGCGTGGGCAGCTTTATGCCGGCAAGGTCGACATCGACGATGACGATAGCCGCATGCACTTCGTGCCCATGGGTATCCCCGGCACTGAACTGTTTCCCGCAGCCGTGAACGATTCGGTCGGCCCCTCCACAGACTGGACACTCCTGTCCAGCCGCAACCGTTCGAAGGTGCCGAAATGACGACGGTGACCGTGGTGATCGCGGGCCTATTCGGTCTCCTCATCGGCTCCTTCCTTAATGTCGTCATTTATCGGGTACCGGCGGGCAAGTCCATCGTGTCGCCGCCGAGTGCCTGCGGAAACTGCGGTGCGAGCATCCGCCCGTATGACAACGTTCCCGTGCTGTCGTGGTTGCTGCTGCGGGCAAAATGCCGCGACTGCGGGGCTGCCATTTCGGCGCGCTACCCACTGGTGGAACTGGGCACGGGCGTGTTCTTCGCGGTCGTTGCGCTGTGGGTGTTCGCGGGCCCCGACCGGATCGCCGGCGATGATGCCGTCCTCGTATGGACCAGCCCATTCCTCGCCCAGATCATCGTGCTCGCCGCGTTTCTGTACCTTGCTGCAGTGAGCGTCGCACTGGCCATGATCGACCTCGACACGCACACCCTGCCCAATAGAATTCTGCTCCCGGCCTATCCGGTGGGTGCCGTGCTGCTGACCGCGGCCGCTCTCGTCGCTGGAGAACCGGGCCGTCTGCTGAGTGCCCTGATCGGTGCGGCCGCCCTGTTCGGCCTCTATCTCGCGCTGGCTCTGATCAGCCCGGGCGGCATGGGGCTTGGCGATGTGAAACTCGCCGGTGTTCTCGGTCTCTACCTCGGTTGGCTCGGCTGGGCACCGCTGATCGTGGGCGCATTCGGGGCGTTTCTGCTCGGAGGGCTCTTCGGAATCGGGTTGCTGGTAAGTCGCAAAGCCGGGCGGCGCAGCAGCATTCCGTTTGGCCCGTGGATGCTCCTGGCCGCCTGGCTCGGTGCTTTGTTCGGTCAATCGATAGCGGCCGGCTACCTGACGCTGTTCGGCCTCACCTAGACCTTTGCGCTTGCACGGAAACAATCTTGCACACTCATATTTCACGGGGGGAACAACAATGACTACACGTGTGGTCGGAATCGATATCGGCACCACCGCCGTGCGGGCCGTCGAGGTGCGCGACGCCGAAACGGAGAATCCCGTTTTGCTGCGCTGCCATGAGCATCGACTGCCATTCGGTGCAGTCAGCCGCGGCGAGGTGCTCGAACCGGTCGTCGTCGGCGCTGCTCTCAAACGTCTCTGGTCGACCGGCGGGTTCACGAGCAAAGACGTTGTACTCGGAATGGGCTATCACCGCATGGTGGTGCGAAACCTGACCGTACCCAAAATGTCGCTGCGACGTATTCGCGAGTCGTTGCCCTTTCAGGTGCAGGACCTGCTGTCGTTCCCGACTGCCGAAGCCCTGCTCGACTTCTACCCCATAAAGGAGGTCGACGGTGAGGGCGAGTCAGAGCCGCAAGTTTCCGGCCTCTTGATCGCTGCGACAAAGGACGTCGTGCAGGCGCACATCAAGGCCGCAAAACTCGCTGGGCTGCGCAGCATCAACGTTGACATTATGGCCTTTGCGCGCAGCCGCGCCCTCCATCGCGGGGCCACCGCTCCCGGCGTGATTGCTCAGATCGATATTGGTGGTGGCTCATCGAGCGTGTTGATTTCGTCGAACGGTGTGCCGCAGTTTGTTCGGGTCATTCCCGCCGGAGGCAACCAGCTGACGAAGGCTCTGCGCGTGCGGCTCGGTATCGATGAGGAGGCAGCGGAGGTGTTCAAAATGATGCTCGGTCTGGCGGGCGTAGTAGCACCGCACGACGCGATCGCTGCCACGGTCATTCGCGAGGTCACGGCGGAACTGCTCGAAAGCCTGCGCAACACGGTGCAGTACTTTACCAACAATTGGCCGGAGCTGCCGATCGATCGTATTGTGCTCATGGGTGGCGGTTCTCGGCTGAGCGGATTTTCCGCCGCGCTGCGCGATCTCACCGGCTTTCCGGTCGCGATGGCTCAGCCCTTCGCCGGTTTGGAATTAGGCCCCGATGTGGACCGGGCCCAATTGTCTGACTCGGAGTGCACCTTTGTCGCAGCTCTCGGGTTGGCCCTGGGGAGCAAAGCATGAAGCACCGCAGCAATCGGCGTGAGCTGATTTACGGCGGCGAGCCGCGAGCTAATCTGCTGCCCCCTGAACTCAGAGCGAAGCGCAAGGGCAAAATGCTACGCCAGATCATTCTGGTCGCATCCGCTGGAGTCGTCTTCTTCATGGCGGCATCGATCGGAGCGGTCTCCGTGCAAGCCCGGGTTGCCCAGACCGATCTCGCGCACGCTGAGGTACGCACCAACGAGTTACTTCTGGAATCTGCAAAGTATTCGCAGGTGCGAAGCGTGCAGGCACAGATAGACCTGACGGGGGCCGCCCGATCGGTCGCCACCGGATCGGAAATCGACTGGCGAGCCTATCTGGCTGACGTGCGGGTGATTTTGCCCAGCGCGGTCACCATCGATGCATTGGCGATTGATTCCGGCTCACCGTGGGAGGACTTCGCCCAAAGTACCGTCGCCCTGCACAACCCGCGCGTGGCTACCCTCACCCTCACCCTGACCAGCCCGTCATTGCCGGCGGTGCCGCAATGGCTGACCAATCTGAAGATGCTTCCTGGATTCGCCGACGCCAGCCCCGGTTCGATCACGCGTTCAGAATCCGGAACCTACGTCGTCGACATTGAAATCAATATCAACGCGGATGCTCGCGCCAATCGCGTCGCCGAGGGAAACTGATTATGAATCGAAACCAAGTCTTCGGTGCAGTGATGGCGTTGACTGTGAGCGCGGCCGTGGTTCTCGGCGGACTCTTGGGGATTGCGCCGAAGATTGAGGAGGTGCGTGCGGTAACCGCCTACCGCGAAGTCGTGGAGTCGCAGAACGCCGAATACGAGATTGCCCTCGAGAGCTTGCAACGCGACTTTGACGGTATTGCAGAGTTGCGCACCTATCTGGGCACGCTGCAGACTGCTGTCCCGCCCGACGCGGCGATTGGGTCGTTTGTCGGTCAAATCGAAGTCATCGCTCGTCAGAACAACGTGACCCTTGGTTCCTTGACGCTCGGCGACGCGGTGGCCTATGAACCCGTGGTAGGGGCCGCGCCGCCGATTGGTGCTGGTGACGCTGTGCCGCCCGAGGTGCCACTGCCGGATGCGGACTCTGCCAACACCGCCGATGCCGCGGCGAACCCGTTCAGCGATGGCGCCTACCTCGCGCTTCCCATCACTATGTCGGTTCAGGGAGCCCAGAGTAATCTCTTTGACTTCGTTGCCGGTCTCCAGCATGGCGAGCGAACCGTGTCGATTTCCACGTTAGTGACCGAAGTCCCCCAGGGAACAGGTACCACAGAGCTGGCCATCACCGGGATGATTTACGTGCTTCTGGATCCCAGCAGCCTGGCCCTCACTCAGTAGCACGTGTCAGTCGCGTCGGTCGAGCCCGCCTTCGGCGCGACTCGCGCCGGTCTCGAAAACGCCCCCTGTTTGCTGGTCGAGCTGGTCGGGATGGTCGGAGGCACGGTGTGGCCCGGTGGTGGTGTCTTGGTCTGTGGTGGGACTATTTGTTCCAGTTGGGTTTCTCGGTGGGGGTGGCGGCGCGGTTTTGGCCGCCGGGGCGCCAGGTGTGGGTGGGGTCGAAGATGAGGGGTCCGCGCACCCAGGGTCGGCCGTCTCTCATGTCGATGTCCCAGCCGGACGTCTCGATGCTGGCATGCCCGGCGTTGCAGATGAGTGCGGCGTTATCGATGTTGGTGAGGCCGCCGTCGCGCCACGCTTTCACGTGGTGAACCTGGGTGAATTGTGGTGGCACGGTGCAGCCGGGGATGACGCAGCCACCGTCGCGGGCGGCCAGTGCTCGGCGCTGCCTGGCGGTGAAGAACCGGTTGGAGTTGCCGAGGTGCAAAATCTGGCCCTGGTGGCCGAACAACACCGGCTGATACCCGCCGGCGCAGACGAGTTCGTCGACTTGTTTGACGGTGAGGGGGCCATCGATACCGTCGATCCAGCCGGCGCCGCGCCCGGCGAGGAGGTCGTTGATGTTGATGTGCACCAGTACCGTCGGTGCGGCCCCGCCCATGGTTGGTGTGCCGGGCTGGCGTGCGGCGGCTTCGAATACGGCGCGGAGGATGCCGGCTTGCTTTTCACCGATCGAGCGGATGTCGCCGGGTTCCTGTGGGCAGGGACTGAGCGTGGCCGTCTCGTTCTGCTCGGTCGCCGTGGTCTGCCAGTCTTGGTCGTCGAGCTCGGCCGGTTCGGCATGTTCGGAGTCGGTGCCAGTTTCTTCGAGGTCGCTGTCGATGTCGTTGGTGCCACCGGCGGCGCTGTCCTTGGCGGTGCTGTCTTCGGCGGACGGTTCGGTCGTGTGGAAGGCGACCGTGGCACGCGGGGTGGCGCCGGGAACGGGGTTGGCCGCGGCGGCGGAGAGATAAGTGTCGAAGACGGTGCTGATGATGGCACGATCGAGGGTGGTCAGCCAGCCGTTCAGGCTGTAGCCGGAGGGTGTCAGATGGTCTGTGTAAGGGGTTGCGGATCTACTCGAAGGAGTGACACTGATGGTCATGACGAATCGAAACATGTTGCGCAAGGCACCGCGGTCCCCGTCGCAGTTGGCGGCGGCGAAAGCGATCGATGAGCTCTGCGATAGTGGTGCCTTGGATTCGCTGTTCTCGAAGATCGATGCGGGTGAGTTGCAACTCACTGGTGAGGGCGGGTTCGTGCCGGGTCTGATCAAAGCGGCCCTCGAGCGCGGCTTGCAGGTGGAGCTGACTGAGCACCTCGGCTATGAGAAAGGCGACCCGGAAGCACGGTTCTATCCGAACTCTCGTAATGGCTCCACGCCCAAGCTGGTCGACGCTGAGGTCGGCGAGTTGGATTTGGACATCCCCAGGGACCGGGGCGGGAGCTTCACCCCGCGCCTGGTGCCCAAGGGATCACGGCGCCTGGGTGGTCTCGATGACATGATCATTTCGCTCTATGCCGGCGGGATGACGATCCGTGATATTCAGCAGCACCTGGTCTCCACGATCGGCACGGACCTCTCGCACGAGACGATTTCGAAGATCACCGACGGGGTCCTCGAGGAAGTCCTGGAATGGCAGCAGCGCCCGCTGGAAGCCCTCTACCCGGTGATCTTCCTGGACGCGTTGATCGTCAAGATCCGTGACGGCGCCCACGTGCGGAACAAAGCCGCCCACATCGCTGTCGGCGTGGATATGGACGGCATCAAGCACGTATTGGGCATCTGGGTCCAGCAGACCGAGGGCGCGAAGTTCTGGGCCGGCGTCTGCGCGGAGCTGGCCAACCGCGGCGTGAAGGACGTCCTCATCGTCTGCTGCGACGGCCTGACCGGGTTCCCCGAAGCGATCGAATCGACGTGGCCTCAGACGACCGTGCAGACCTGTGTCGTGCACCTGCTCCGCGCCGCGATGCGGTTTGTGAGCTACAAAGACCGCAGGCAGATCGCCGCAGCGCTCAAGCCGATCTACACCGCCGCTAACGTCGACGCGGCATGGGACGAGCTCACCACGTTCGCGGCGTCACCCCTGGGGATCCAGTACCCGGCAGCGGTGAAAACGTTCGAAGACGCCTGGGAACGCTTCACGCCGTTCCTCGCGTTTCCACCGGATTTGCGCCGCGTCATTTACACGACCAACAGCATCGAATCGTTGAACTACCAACTTCGGAAAGTGACCAAGAACCGCGGCCACTTCCCCAGCGACGAAGCCGCGATCAAGATGCTTTGGCTGGCGATCTGCAACATCGAAGACAAACGCGCCCGCGACCGAGCCAAGGAACGCGGCGGCAACCGCCAGACCAAACGCAAGGCCGAAGGCCGCCTCGTCGAAGGCCAAATCACCACGAACTGGAAGCTCGCCCTCAGCCAACTCGCCCTGGCCTACCCCGACCGAATCAACCCCCACCTCTAACCAAATTCCCAACACTTACACAAAACACTTGACAGGCTCTGTAGCCGCCGTTTGCCAGCCCACCAAAGGACAGCCAGCTGCGCCGTTCGGCGGTGGCCTCACCGGGCGCAGACCCGGCAGGCGCGAGACGCGCCTGCCACGCAATGCCCTGCTGGCGCAGCAACTCCGGCGCAAACGCGATCCCCGCGCCCGGAAGACCNTTGGCTGGCGATCTGCAACATCGAAGACAAACGCGCCCGCGACCGAGCCAAGGAACGCGGCGGCAACCGCCAGACCAAACGCAAGGCCGAAGGCCGCCTCGTCGAAGGCCAAATCACCACGAACTGGAAGCTCGCCCTCAGCCAACTCGCCCTGGCCTACCCCGACCGAATCAACCCCCACCTCTAACCAAATTCCCAACACTTACACAAAACACTTGACAGGCTCTGTAGCCGCCGTTTGCCAGCCCACCAAAGGACAGCCAGCTGCGCCGTTCGGCGGTGGCCTCACCGGGCGCAGACCCGTCAGGCGCGAGACGCGCCTGCCACGCAATGCCCTGCTGGCGCAGCAACTCCGGCGCAAACGCGATCCCCGCGCCCGGAAGACCCTCGGTTTCGGGCGTGATAGCACCGGACCCACTCGCCACGAGAGACCGTTCGACCCGGTCTAGGTCATCGACGAGCACCGAAGAGCGCAGGCCGTCGAGGACGGACACGATCACGCGGGCCTGCTCGACGCCCAGCTCCCCGCCCTGTAACGCCTCACCCACCACGGGATAGGTCGGTGTCAGGGGGCGGCCAAGCAGCATCCGCTCACCCGCACTCTTACCCAGGCTCGCACGCTGCCGCACCTCACTGCGCGAGAGCCGGGCCAGGGTCGAGACCAACACGAGGCCGCTACGGCAACCCAGCCGACGCGCCAGAGACACCGCGCCAGCGGATTCAACCTCGGCCTGCTCGGCCGTTTTCGTCGCAGCCGTCTTCGCCAC
>NZ_PJJK01000090.1:0-46926 GCF_002929785.1 Cryobacterium sp. Y62
CAGAGATACTGGATGTGACTCTGGTGCGGGGTGACTCAAAATTACACTGACTCCTTTCGAGGTTGTCTTTGAGTGGATCTGTCCGCCGCACCAGAGCCGCTAATGCCGCTTGATCGGGGCGACATGACTTGATAGGAGCCTGGCCAACAGTCTCACCTCTGTGCTGTCTGCCCTCCCGACCCAACGGTGATTTCCCTTCAACGACGAAACGGGAGTACCGAAGTCATGACAGTTGCAATTCTTGAACCGCCACAAATCACCATCGCGGCCGAGTCACCACGAATCATCTTCGCCGGGGTTGATACCCACAAAGACACGCACTACGTCGCCATCGTTGACGACCATGGACAACCGATCGCCGACCGGGAATTCTTGGCAGTCGGGAGCGGCTATCGGAAAATCATCGAGTTCCTCCACGCCTACGGCATCGTGGATGCTGTTGGCGTTGAAGGCACCGGCTCTTACGGTGCGGAACTTGCCCGCGTGTTGGCCAATGCCGGAATGCGCGTTCTCGAGGTCAATCGCGCCAACCGTGCCGAGCGTCGACTGCGCGGCAAATCCGATCCCCTCGACGCCCACCAAGCGGCGATGTCGGTTCTGGCCGGGCGCGGGTTATCAACCCCGAAACAACGCGATGGTGACGTCGAGTCGATGCGGGTCTTACTTGCCGAACGCTGCTCTGCCACCAAGGCGCGCACGGCTAGTATCAATCAAATCCATGCCTTGTTGGTGAGCGCGCCCGAGGTCATCCGGCAGGATTTTCGCCGATACGACGGTAATAAACTCACGGTTGCGCTCGCGCGCACACGACCCGCACCGGGCACCACGCCGGAGCTGATCGTGCGGGCATCAGCGAAACGCCTCGCGCAACGCCATCAGGTACTGACGGCGGATATTGCTCTTATCGACAGTCAACTCGGCCAACTCGCCAGCCGGCAGAATCCGGCTCTCATGGCCGCAAGCGGTGTGGGCCCGTTTGTTGCCGCGCACCTGCTCACCACTGCCGGCGACAACCCAGATCGCATCTCCACCAAGGCCCAGTTCGCTGCCCTCTGCGGCGTTGCACCTATTCCGGCATCTTCGGGAAAGCGGCAGCGTTTTCGTCTCTCGCGCGGTGGTGACCGGCAAGCTAACGCTGCCCTGCACCGTATTGTCCTGCTCCGCAAACGCCACAAGGAACCTCGGACTATGGCCTACATCGCCCGACGCACCGCTGAAGGCCTTTCCGACCGCGACATCGTCCGTTGCCTCAAACGCCACGTCGCCAACGAAATATTTGCATTGCTCACCCAAAAAATCCCGCTGTCCCTCTGCCCGGTGGACCACGGCTACGGCAACGCCGCCAGACGCTCGGCATCGTCCTTACCGACGCGGCCAAACAGCTCAACGTTCCCTACCAGCGCTTACGTCGACTCGAGATAGGACAACGCGCCGACACCGACCTGGAAACCAGCTTCAGCGCCTGGCTCGACGACCAATCCCGGCAATCGAAACCCACCCCAAAGGCCGCTTGACATCAATAGGAGCATCCACTAAAGAGGTTATCGCTGTCACGTCCCGTTGATACTGTGTGGCGTCTGCCTGCATGCGCGCCCAAAACAACTGCAAAAGATCCGGCCCGCGACGACGAAGCCGTTGCTCTTGTACAGAGCGCGGGCTCGTACGTTTTCGCCCTCGACACTCAATCAAGCTCAGCCTGGGAGGCCACGATCGGCTGAGGCCCGTATGGTGCGCTCCAGCAGAACGCAGCCCACGCCCTGGCCTCGATGAGTGCTCGGTACGCCCATGCCTAGTTCGGGAATACCCTCGTCAACGAATCCATATCCGGCATCTTCGGCGGTCATGAACCTCACCCACGCCGCACCGACCAGATTGCCCCCTGCCTCGTGTGCCAGGAAACCGAAATCTGAGCTTTATTTCCAATCGGAGAGGGAATGCCACAGGTCGGGCCTGTTCATGATCGATTGCAGAGTCGCAGGTTGCTGTTGCCCGAGACCNTCCCGAAAACGCAACTCGACGGAAAAGTCTTAAACGCGAAAAAATCGACCAATTAGACCGCATCAGTACGGCTGCCCTGACTGCGGCGCATAATTAGGCGAAGAAGATGTGAAGTCTGACGCGGGACTGAAAAAACTCACCAGCTTATATCCCGCCCCCCGTCCTTCCCGGAACGCTTCCGTTTATCCCAGTCGCGACACGACCGCCTTGATCAGCGGCCAGACGCGTTCCACAGACTTGTAGCTGACCCTCTCGGCGGAGGAATGCAGAGCTTGAAGCTCGGTGCCGATCGAGATGATATCGGCGACCGGCACCCGCCTGCTGAACATACCGAGCTCAAGAGAGCACTGCGACACCTCTACGTTGGGCTCCTTGCCGAGCACGTCACGGTAAGCCTCGGATGCCGTCGCCAAAAGTTGAGATTGCGGACGATACGGAAACTCTGGAGCGTCGAGGCCGTAGAGCTCGCACACGGCACCGCCGCCTGCGAGCGCTACGAGCGCCTGTACGCGTTCGATCAGCTCGTGCTTCCGCGAGGTGAGGGCCGACGTGACCGTCGACATCACACGTGCACCCTCAGGAGTCAGCCGAACCGTTCCGACGTTGTTCGACGTCTCGACGCGACCGGGGACGTGCAGATTCCAGCTGATCACCCCCTGGGGAATAAGACGCACAATGGACATCAGCCGGAGACCGGCGGCGCGCGAAAACGCAACATCCGGACGCTCCGCAGTCTTGAGCTCGACCCGAATCGCGGGGTCAGAAATCTGGTACTCACTCTTGAGTTCTACGTCAAGCTCAGCGATGAGAACCGCAATCGAATTCGTGTCCCTGTCGTTGAAGACGATAACAGCGGATGCATCGGCCGGGATAGCGCTATTTTGAGCGCCTCCGAAAGGGGCGGCAATGCGCAGGTCGTACGCGCCCGCCAGCTTGTGGATCGCGCGGGCCAGGACCTGCAGGGCGTTCGCCCGCTCGAACTGAATGTCGAATTCGCAGTGACCGCCATTGAGCCCGCGTACCTCGAGCGAGCGCGCACTGCTCAAGTCAACAGGCACTGGCTCAAACTCACCTGGGACATCAACGGTAAACGTCATGTCCCCACTGCACCCCGCGAGGATCTCCTCGTCCGTGATCCAGTTAAAATCGATCATCCGGCGCCCGGCGAGTTGCCCGACGTCAAACTGTCCGGCCCCCACCTTGCCCTTTTCCTCCATAGCGGTGAGGACTGCCTCCAGCGGTGGATGAGGAATATCCTTCGATTCCAGCAGCGCGAGAATGTAGGACACTCCGATTCCGTTGTCCGCCCCCAGAGACGTTCCCGCCGCCGAGATGTAGTCGCCGTCGACGATGAGGCTCAGCGGTTGGTTCACGAAGTCGAACTCGACACCTTCGGCTTTTTCGCAGACCATATCCAGATGGCCGTGCAGGATCAGCGGCGCTGCGTTCTCAAGGCCACCCTGACCGAGCTTGCGCACGAGGACACAGTGCAGGTCATCCTTCGTCGCCTCAAGTCCACACGAGCGCGCGAAATCTACAACCCAGTTGGCGATCTGCTCCTCATTACCCGAGCCTCGCGGGATGCTGGTGAGTACTTCGAAGAATCGGAACACCTCGCGGGGCTCGAGGTGTTTGAGCACGCCAGAGTTGGTCGCTTCCATGATGTTCGCAGCAGACATGTATGTTCCCTCTCGTTTGTTACTTGACAATGCTTGACTTGTTGCGCGACATGGTGAGGGCAACCACCGCGATGATGACCGCACCGTAGACCAAGCTCTGCGCCTGGGCCTCGATGCCGACTGCGGTCGTCGCGATGGGAACAAGGGCAACGGTCAGCGCTCCGAAGATCACCGTGAGCGGATTAACTACACCTCCGGAGATCGACGTTCCTCCAATCAGAGCTGCGGCAATGGCGGGAAGTAGCAGATCGCTGCCCAGGCCTGTGGGTGACGCGGACCCTGCCTGCGCGATGATCGCGATGCCAGCGAGTCCGGCGGCAAACCCGGAGAGCGCGAAGGCGAGCACCTTGAGCGAGCGCGTTCGCACCGCAGAGAAGATCGCGGCAGACTCGTTCTTTCCGATTGCCGTCATCCCTCGGCCGATGCGGGTGTACCGCAGAAGCGCCCAGAGAGCGACCGCAAGCAAGACGCCCATCCAGAACGTCATCGGCACATTGGCGATTCCGCTTTCGTACAACGAGCGAACGCTCTCCCCGTTGCTGGCCACGTAGACGGTCGTCCGGTTGCTGGCCACGAGCGCGGCTGCTTGGAAAATTCCCAGCGTGCCCAGTGTCAGCGCGAAGGACGGTACCTGTGCGTATGCCAGGATCAAACCGTTCACGGCTCCAAAAGCGGTGGTGGCAAGGAGCACGATCAGCGGAGACAGTCCGGCTACTGGCCCGAGCGTCAGCGCGAGAAGGATTGCTCCCAGCAGCCCAATCGCGGCATTCGACAGGTCGATCGACCCAACGTTGAGCACCATCGCCTGCCCGAGTGCCAGCAACAGGATAGGGGCCGACGACGACGCGATAATCGCGAGTCCTCCGCTCCCGATGAATGCTGGCGTGAGGATCGCAACGACGAGGAGGATCACAAGGAAGATGACGATCGGGCCAATCGCATGCCAGCCTCCGATGCGCTTCACGGCCTGCAACCGTCTGCGGGTAGGCACGGCGATCTTCGTTGTCTCGTTGTCAGTCTTGGTCATCACAGCATCCTTTCGAGCAGGTCCAGAGTGGCGGGATTATCGTGCCCAAGGTCGTAGACGCCTGAGATCCGTCCGTCTCGCATCACCACGATGTCGTCGGCAATATCTAGCGCCTCTTCGATCGTGTCGGGAATGAGGATGACCGCGGTTCCGTCATCGCATACCGATCGGATCTGCGCTTTGACTGTCTCGCCCGCGCCCGGGTCGAGGCCTCGGAGCGGGTGGTCAAGCACGAGCGCCTTCAGCTGCGAAGAGTTCAACCACTTGGCGAGGACGACCTTCTGCTGGTTGCCGCCAGAAAAGTCCTGCAGCATGTGCTCTGGCTCTCGAGGCCGGATGTCCAGCTTCTCAAACCACATACGTGCCAAAGCCAGCCTGCGTCGGGGAAGCTCGAACGGCCCGATGACGGCGGAACCTGGATGCGTGAGTGCGATGTTTTGATCGGCCGGCATTTCCCCGACCATTCCCTCCGTCTTGCGCTCCGCGGGAACATATCCCACGCCAAGGGCGACGGCCTTCTTGATGGACAAGTGGCGCCCGGAGTAACCCGCGATCGAGATGGATCCGGAATCGAAGCTTTCTGCCCCGAAGATCGCTCGCGCTACAGACTCACGGCCGGAGCCGCTGGTACCCAGAATGGCCAGGATGCGGCCCGGGTAGGCGTTGATCGACACGTCCGCATAGGCGCCTGCCTTGGTGATGTCGTGAATCGAGATGACCGGGCTGCTCGCCGGCTCAATACTTCGCCGACTTTGAACAGCAGCGTGCGTCTCCCGACCGACCATGAGTCGAAATAGTTCATCTTCGGTCACGTCATCGACTCGCCGGTCGGCAATCAACTCGCCATCGCGCATGACTACGACGCGATCGCAGATACGCATGACCTCGTCGAGTCGGTGCGAGACGAAGATTACCGAACCAATGTTGCGAAGCTTGGAAATTTCCCTCTCTAGAATTTCGGTCTCCGTCCTCTCCAGAATCGCGGTCGGTTCGTCGAGGATTACGAGAGGAGTCGTGTCGCTGGAGGCACTGACCCGGATCGCCCGTGCGATCTCCACCATCTGGCGGTCAACGAACGACAGGTCACTCACTCGCGTCCTCGGATTCAAGTGCGATCCGATGAGGTCGAGTGCCTTGGCCGCGTCCGCGTAGAGGCGTCGCCAGTTGTATAGCCCCAACCGGTTGATCCCGCCACGGCCGATTGGAGTATTGACTTCGATGTTTTCGGCGACGGTGAGGTTTGTGAACAGTGATTGCTCCTGGTGTACGACACCGATCCCCGCCCGCAAGGCATCGGCTGGTCCACGAAACTGGACTTCTCGTCCGTTTACGGCGATTGTTCCTTCATCGTGCCGATAGTTGCCCGAAAGGATTTTCAATAGCGTGGACTTGCCAGCGCCGTTCTCTCCAATAAGTCCGATAACCTCACCGGATCGGATGCTGAGGGACACACCGCGAACGGCATGATTCGATCCAAAGCTTTTGGAGACGGCGTCCAGGTGAAGCACTGCGGGAGTTGTGGTCATGTCGATCACTTTGCTACCCGTAATCTGTCGCGCTGCGACCACGCTGCGAACACGATTGCTGCGACCAGGATCACTCCCGTGACCGCCGACTGATAACTCGACTCGACACCGGAGAGGATGAGTCCGTTGTTGAGGATTGTCAGCAGGAACACGCCCAGCACTGTGCGCAAAATTCCACCTTTTCCGCCGCCGAGGTGCGTACCTCCGATGACAACAGCAGGGATGACGATGAAGAGCACACCAGAACCGACAGTGGGCGAACCGATGTCGAGTTGGACAGTGGCAAGGATTCCGCCGAGGCCACTGAGCACAGCGGCAATGGCGAAGACGGCGACCTTGACGCGGAAAGCGGGAAGGCCCGCCGAGCGCACGATCGTCTCGCTGTTTCCAATGGCGAGAGTTACCCGGCCGATCCGGGTACTGCGTAGAACAAGTATGCCGAGGCCAATAACGAGCAGCGCCACCCAGAACGAGTTAGGCAGCCCTAAAGTAATGCGCGAAGTCCAGCCGCTGAGCGCCTCGTCCTCGAGGCGAGGGAGAAGGTCGGTCCCGTAGAGCATTGTGGCGATTCCGAGCCCGATATACCACATTCCCAGCGTGACGATAAATGATGGGACCTTCAGCGCGGTGAAAATGAGGCCGCTGGCGACACCCAGCACGAGGGCCACGCCGAGCGCGATGACCCAAGCCCATGGTCCCAGGTCCGCTCCTCCGCGCGAATTGGCGCTAAGGAGGATCCAAGTCATTCCGGTCGCCCCCATGACCCCCTCCACGGACAGGTCGATGGATCCGAGAAGGATGACCAGAGTCGCCCCCACGGCAACGATCAAGGGGATAGCCGACTGGGTGAGCACGTTCTGAAGGTTGGACGCCGTCAGAAAGCGCTCGTTAAACAGGGAAAAGACACCGATAAGGACGACCAGCGCCGCGAGTAGACTCAACGGTTCGGCTAGACCCCGGAACCGGGCGCGCCGCTCGATGCCAGATTCGCGGATCCTGATTGCGGTGGTGTTCATGCCGCCCGCGACCTGTTCCGCTAAAACTTTGTGAACCATGAGAATTCTCCTCGCAGATACCGATCACATAATGGTTATGCGCCTGTTCCCGGCCCCCGTCTGATCGACGAGGGCCGGGAACAGGCTGGCCGTAATGCTACGGCGTGGGCAGAACCTCGGGTCCACCGCCGCCGACAAGGGTCGCCGGCTCGGTGTCCCACGGGCCGTTTGCGATGAGATCGTCAACGAAATTATCTGCAGCATCAGCACCGTCGTACTGAAGGTAGTCGCCAAGAGTGTCGGGCGTTACGCACTTGATGTCAAAGAAGCTCGTGCGCTTGTCCTTGGGTAGTTCGGACGGGACGATCTCTCCGGTCGCGGCAAGGTAGGCCGTGTACAGACCGATGGCGGAGGCCATGTAGCCGCGGTGGAAGGTTTCCCCGACAATGGCGTTGTTGCCGTAGCCCTCCTTCATCATTTTCACCGTGTCGGGGTAAAGGCCGTCGGAGGCGAACTTGACCTTGTCCAGCAAACCCGCATCCTCGAAGGCCTGGATCGCGCCGAGCTGCATGCCGTCATCGGCGCTCCAGACGCCATTGATCTGATCTCCGTACTTCGCGATCAGGTCCTTTGAATTCTGGTTAGCAAGCTGCGGATCCCAGTTCGAAGCCTGCTTCTCGAGAATTTTGATGTCAGGGTAGTTCTCACGCATCTCAGCCTCGAAGCCGGCGACACGCGTCGCACTGGTCGTGCTGTCCTCAACGCCGGGGAACATGATTACGTTGCCCTTACCTCCCAGCGAGTCGCCGATTGCCTTAGCGTTGCAGCGGCCTGAATCCACACCAGCGTGCTTCTGGAAGGCCACAAAGTTGTCGCCCGAGTCCCAGGGCTCGAAGTTGTCCGGTTTGTTCCACCAGATCGATACGAAGCCACCGGCACGCTTCACGGCGTCGACGATCGTCGGAGTGTCCGAGCTCGCTACGGTGTTGACGAACATCACGACCTTCTTGCCCTGCGCCAAGATCGCCTGGATCTTTGAGATTTCAGTCTGCGACGACCCCTGTGAATCGATGATCTCGAGCGGAATGTCAAGTTTTTTGGAGAGAGCCTTAGCCCCCTCAATGTTGGCGATGAAGTAAGGGTTGGTGGTGTTGATCACGGATGCAACGAGGACCAGGTCCTCCTTGGCAATCGGCCCAGAGGAAGCCGTGTCGGCTCCACCTGCGGTCGACGTGCACCCGGCGAGTGCGAGCGCAGCAACAGCCGCGAAGGCGGCGAGGCGGATCACGCCGCGTTTGTTTCTGAGAGACATCTTTGACTCCTTTGTCGTGGGTAAGGCCTAGATTCAGGTGTTGTGCATTTTTATTCAACAAATCAATAATGATTCATTGCGATACTAAGGGTCGTTTCGCGTGCACGCAAGAGAATTTTGACAGACAGCCCACACGTGACCGTTTCGTTACGATGTGGCGCCCGAAGATCCTGCGTCAGCGCAGAGTTCGGAAGAAATCACGGACGTCCGCCACGTAGATATCGGGTTCTTCAAGAGGAGCGAAGTGACCACCGCTGCTATGGACCCGGTACTGCTGCAGGTTAAAGTACTTCTCCGTCCAGGTTTTCGGCGGCTTGTAAATCTCGCCCGGGTATATCGAAACCGCGGTCGGTACTCCCACGACCGGAAACCGATTATGACTCGGCGTCCACGGGTTCGCCCGGCATTCCCAGTAGTACCGGGAGGAGGTCCCGCCCGTTCCCGTGAGAAAGTACACCGCGGCGGTCGTAATCAAGTCTTCCTTTGGCCAAACACGCTCGAATAATTCTGTGCCGCTGCCACGCTCTGCGAGGCCCCAGAAGTACCGCTTCTCGGTGATCCATGCCAGCTGGGCTGCAGGTGAGTCGGCGACGAGCGCCGCGAGCGTCTGTGGCTTCGTCAGCTGAAGCTCCCCGTAGCCGCTCTCATTCTCGACGAACAACTTGCCCCGATCGAACCAGCCGGATTCGTCATCGGAGTATTCGCTTGCCGCTGGCAATCCCAAAGCAGAGTCGTACGCCACGCCCTCGGGCTGATCTGGATGATCTGCGAGATAATGCGACATCTGCGCTGGAAAGTGCGTATAGACACCGATGACGTCGGATTCGTACTTGTGTCCGTGCTGTTGTGCGATCAACGCTCCCCAATCCCCCCCCGCGGTGGCGTAGCGGTCGTATCCAAGAATCTGCTTCATCAGGACGTTCTCGAGATCGGCGGTCTTCCAGAAATTCCATCCCGTCTCCGTTAGCGGGGAGGAAAACCCATAGCCGGGCAGGGAGATTAGAACCACGTCAAACGAATCAGACTCCAAGCCGCCGAACTTCACCGGGTCCGTAAGAGGCCCTATGATCTTGCGCACGTCCCAGAAAGTCCAGGGCCAGCCATGGTGGAGAAGCAGCGGCTTCGGGTTTGGCCCCTTGCCGCGTACATGGATGAAGTGCAGCGGGACACCCATCACGTTGACCTTGAAGTGCGGGAGTTCATTCATCTGGCGCTCTACTGCGCGCCAGTCGTACTCATTGATCCAGTAGTCGATGAGGGTGCGATGGTACTCGGTATTGTAGCCATAGCGCCAGTCTTCGTTCCCAAAGTCTTGAGGGAATCGTGTTCGTTTCAGCCTCTGGATCATGTCGTCAAGATCTGCGTCGGGGATGCGGATCTCGTACGGACGAACATCAAACGAATTCGACAACTTAGAACCTCCTAGTTCTGCGTCGCACCAGCAAAGTATGTTTTTATTCAATAACTGCGTGTATATTCATTTTATATCCCAACCGGGATATATCTGTCAACGAATAGTGCTCGGTACGAAAAATCAGCGTGTTGCGCCGTCTGGTGGAATCGGTTGACATCTCAGCCGATGACGCCGATCGAGGCGCGAACTGTTGGAAGGTTTTTTGAACAAACACAACTTGAACGGGGATGCCCGCGGAAGCGCCCATCAGCGATGTCGCTGACGGTGCCCAGTTCCAATCGCGTTCGCGTTTCATGTGTGTTGCACACTCTGACTGGAAAACACTACGTCCGTCCGGCACTCGTTTGAAGGCTTCTTGATTTGCAGTCGGGCGAATGTCTGCGGACTGGGTCCAAATTCATTGTTCGGTTTTGCCGAAGCACTACATCGCTGCAGATGAAGTCATCGTGAGAAAGAGAAGTGAACCATGGGCACTGCCCTCGACAAGTATGCGGACATGAAGCCGAACTGGGACTACCCGGTGATTATCGAGTCTCACATCAATGGGATCCGTACGAAAGAAATGAACCCCAACACCCCAATTTCCTATGACGAGATTGCGGAAGAAGCGATTCGGTGCTGGGAAGCCGGAGCCGGTGCGATCCATGCCCACAACACCAGTTTCGACCTCATGGGCGAAGACGCCTTCAAGGACTACATGCGCACCTGGGACAAGGTGCTGCACAAGCACCCCAACATCACCTGGTACCCCACGACCTGTAACAACCTGCGCCTCAAAGGGGACGAGAACGGTCTCCAACACATTCCTTTCCTGGTCGAGAAGGCGAACGTTCGGATTGCCTGTGTCGACACTGGGCTGACGCTGTTCGCTACAGAAGCGGATGCCGAGGGATACCTCGCGGGCCCAGAATTCGGGTTCAACTACGAACGCGTTGGCAGCCAAATCAGGATGTTGCGTGAGCAAGGCACCCCCATGGTCTTCGGCGTCTACGAACCCGGGCACCTTCGCCACGCCATGCACTACGTCAACAAAGGGCTCTCCACGCCGGGCTCCATGTGGGATTTTTACCTCATCGGGGACTACGGTCTCACTGCTACAGATCCCATCGGAACGAACGGCATGAAACCGAGTCTTGAGAGCCTGTACTACTACCTATGGATGATCGAAGAAGCGAAAGTCAAACATCCCTGGTACATCTCGATCTGGGGTCAGGGAGCACTCGACGACACCTCGATCCTCCGCAGGGCAATCGAGCTCGGAGGCCACATCAAAACCGGACTGGAATTGTTCTATGATCCGGCTCGAAATCCGACGAACTTAGAGCTGCTTCAGCAGGCCCAGGAAATCGCGCGAGAAGTCGGCCGGCCCATAGCGACCCCGGACGAGGCGAGGGCCCTGTACAACATTTAATGATGCGCAACTGACGGAAATACTTCGCGGAGTCCTCTGCGCTCAAAAGCAAGCGGTCTTACGTACCCGCATCGTCAATTTGAGTTAAATGCGGGAACGCCCATTCGGCGTGTCGTTGTTGGAGCCCGCTCACGAGCTCGCGCACGATTTCGTCGAGTGTTCCTTGCGCCCCCTCGCCACGCACGCTCCCCAAACTCGCTGGCGACCACTCAAGCTTCATTGCACCGTAGACAGCGTCCACGACTGGCCGCAGGCGCTCGGGTGTTTCCAGCACGATGCAAGCGGTCAAAAGTCTGGCCCGCCGCATGGCCCGTTGAGCGATTCCAACGACCTTCACCTGCCCACGCGCGTTGACGCTGTGGTCACCCGCGCAGTATTCCCCCACGACTGGACCTACTCGAGCGTCCAGGCCGAGGTCACCCAGTACATCCCGGAAACAACCAGCTCCAGCCTCAAAGGCCGCTATGTGATTATTGTAGAACTCCAAGGGCGCCATGAGATCGATAATCAGGCACGTCTGGTCGTACGCCACTGCTCGTCCTCCCGCGAGGCGGATCACTGGGTCAAAGCCGAAGCTACGAGCGGCCGCCGAGGCTTCGGCGAATTCAGGCATCAGGCTCTCACGTCGGCTGAATGCCACGGTAGGAAGTGGGCGATAGGCCCTGATTCGAGCGTGCGCGTTGACGTCCAGTTGCATCTCGCGCAGCGCGCGCAAGGATTCATCGATGTCTTCTTGCGCTGTGCTGCCGATCCGGCCCAGAGATAACTTCGGCATGCGAGCGGGCACCGGCTGATTCGCCTCGGTCATGACGCGCAAGACTCAAATTCTGAATTCAGAAACAGGGAATCGCTCGATTGTCTAGTCAGCTGGCGGATGTGCATGAGCACCACGAGGTACGTTCCACCAAGACCGACTTGGAGGAGCTGGTGTGGGATATATGATCCGACGAGGTCATATATGGCGATACGATCTTGACCCGGCGCTATCTCTCTCATCGCGGTGCGGTTGTGATCGTGGCCCTGGGCGAGGACGATCGTGTCCTCCTGATTCGGCAGTATCGCCATCCCATACGGGCATGTGAATGGGAGCTGCCAGCTGGCATTCTCGATGCTGCTAACGGAGACTCTACAGCGGCCGCCCGGAGAGAATTGTTGGAAGAAACTGGACTTGCCGCCACGAGTTGGGAACTGCTGCTGGATTTCTTCCCCACGCCAGGCGGCAGCAACGAAGCAATCCGAGTCTTTCTTGCATGAAAACTGTCGGCAGAAGTGTCCGATTTTCTTCCTACTGCGGAGGAAGTGAATATCAAACTGCGCTGGGTGCCACTCGAAGATGTTGTCACGTCGATTCTTGACCGAAAAACGCAGAACGGAACCCTTGCCGGCGCAATCTTGGCTGCCTTCGCGGCCAAAACGCGAGGCTGGACGAACGCGACAAGTGCGAACACGCCGTGGGATCGCCATCCGTCGGCCTCCTTGCCCGGTGAATTAGATTAATCTAAGTATTGAGCCTAGATCGATATGTATATTCTTGCAAGCGGCGAATCTTGATACACTTGCGTTACTTATTGATAGGAGGGGTCGTGGCTGCTGATTTGGAACTGCGCCGATTCATGACAAAAGTGGCGCGCATGTACTACACGCACGGCATTCGTCAGATCGAGATCGCGTCAAGCTTGGGCATATCGCAGGCGCGCGTCTCCCGGCTTCTTCAAGCAGCCGAGCAAGCGAAGATTGTCCGAACGATTGTCGTCATCCCGGAGGGTCTACACGCGGAGATCGAAGAGGATCTTCAGGCTCGCTATGGGTTGTCCCAAGTTCACGTCGTGGAGGCGCTGGATCCGAGCGATGAGGCCGGCATCAACCGCGACCTCGGTGAGGCCGCCGCGCTCATCCTTGGGGCAATGCAACTGTCGGGGAAAACTATTGGTTTTACTTCGTGGAGCCGGTCCCTGCGTTCGCTCGTGGCTGCCCTCGAACCGTCGAAGAAAAGGTCCGACGCCACTCGCATCGTTGAGATGCTTGGGGACGTCGGCCCGCCACAGCTGCAGCATGATTCCACCCAATCCACCCAGCGATTTGCCGACCTCGTCGGAGGAACGCCCCTATTCATCCGCGCTCCCGGGGTTCTGTCTTCTGCGGAAGTGCGTGACGCGATGATGAACTACGACGTGCACACTCGCGAAGCGATCGCGGCGCTGGACGAGCTGAACGTGGCCCTTGTCGGTATCGGCACCTGCAATATCGATGCGCCTCTTGAACCGGGCGGTAACTTTTTCACGGTAGAACAGTTCGAAATGGTCAAGTCACTTGGCGCCGTCGGACAGATCAACCTGAGATTCATCGACGCGGAGGGAATCCCGATCGAGAGCGAGCTCGATTCCCTGGTGATCGGCGTAACCTTGGCACAGTTGCCCGCTCATGGCGGACGATTTGCCGTCGCTGGCGGAAGGTCAAAATACGAGGCTGTGCGCGCGGCCCTGCGCGGTCATTGGATCGACACCCTTGTCACGGATATGGAAACGGCAGAGCGACTACTGCGAGAGTGATGCCAAGTGAGCGGCGGCCCGCACTGCGAGCCCCCGCCGACATTGCATGCACGTTGTTATACCGGAGCTTCCAGTTTAGATTTCAACGCAGAAAGAAACTCGGCCGCAATCGCTCCATCCAGGGCACGATGATCCGATGTCAGGGTTAATTCGGCGATGGGCCGCCAACCCCCACCATTTTCAGTCCAGACATTTCGGCGGATCGTGGCTCCAACCGCCAGGATCGCAGCCTGGGGCGCATTAACGATGGCATCGAAGCGGGTCACGCCGAGCATGCCGAGATTCGAAATCGTGAAGGTCCCTCCAGTAATGTCGTCGCGCCCCAACCCGCCGGAACGCGCACGACCGACGATGTCGCGCCTGCGCTCAGCGATCTCGTCAAGATCCAATTGATCGGCGTTATGAATAATCGGTACTGTCAGACCCTTCTCTGTGGCGACCGCTATTCCGACGTGAGCTCGTTGGAAAGATACGACCGCTTCTCCGTCGACGTGAACATTTACCGCCGGCACAACGGTCAGAGCATGGGCGGTTGCGAGAACAAGCACGTCAGTCACGGTCGCCCCCGGCACGACGACCTTGGCACGCGATGCCTCCGTCATGTCGACCTCCACCGTGAGGTGGAACACGGGCGCTTCCCACGCCGTGACCATGCGCCGTGCCGCGGTTCGACGTATGCCCTTCAATTCGGTTCTCTGGCCTTCGTCGAGATCGAGTGGTTGCGTCATCACGCCCGCGCTTCGGTCAAAACGGCGGTCGTCGAGACACCGGCACACCCGTACTCGCGCATCTTTGCGATCGTCGCCTCGATCATCTGGCGCTTTCCTTCAGACATGGCGTCTTCGAGCTGGCGGTCACCCTGGGCCCAGGTCTCTTCAATACCGCGGCGAAAGGCATGGCGGAGATCGGTATCGGCGTTCAGCTTGTGCACACCAGCCGCGATCGCGGCTCTGATATCCGACGCCGGCACTCCCGAAGCACCGTGCAGAACGAGGGGAACGCCCGTGACATCGCGAATGCGCTGGATTCGTTCGATGTCCAGGGGCAGAGGATCACCGGATGTGATGCCGTGCATCACACCTGCCGAGATCGCCAGGAAATCGACACCGGTTTCTGCCACGAATCTTTCGGCTTCGTCGACGTTGGTGTAGTGCGCTGACCAGTCAATCCCGTTGGATGCATCGGGGATACTGCCCAGTTCTGCTTCCACCGGGACGCCGAATGAATGCGCTACCTGAACGACGTAACGCGTAGTTTTCAAATTTTCTTCGAACGGTAAGTGGGAGCCATCGAACATGATCGAGTCAAATCCGAGGCGCAAGGCTTCGAAGACCTCCTCGTACGTACCGTGGTCGAGGTGAATGACCGCATCCGCTTTTGAACCATCGAGTTCACGACGAGTCATGCGGTAGGCCGCCTCGAGGCCCATATGAGGAACGATCGCCCGCCCAACCTGCAGGAAAACTGGTGATTGAGCGCGATTTGACGCTTCGATCAGCGCTTGCGCGGTCTCGGAGTTGTGCATATTGAAACCACCGACTGCATAGCCCCCTGCTCGGGCTCGGGCAACGTAGTTTTCGGCTGTCTTCGTGGTCATGATGATCCTCTCGGTTGGTTCAGTTTTTCGACCAACACGTCAGTGTTCGGCCAGTATCGGGACGGAATCTGAGACCCTCCCTTTAGTCGGGTGAGGCGGTGCCGGCTGCATCATGCGCGCGGATCGTACGGCGGCCTGCCAACCGCCGTAAAGCTGGTCGCGTCGGTCTCTACTCATGCGGGGCTCGAATACTCGCTCCGCGCGCCACGTTTCGCGCACAAGATCTTGCGCGTTCCACAGACCCACCTCTGCTCCGGCAATATAGGCAACTCCGAGAGCGGTGCGCTCGAGGCCCTCCGGCCGAACGACCGGCAGGCCGAGAATGTCTGCTTGGAACTGGCACAGAAAGTTATTGCAGACCGCTTTTCCATCTACCTTGAGCGATGTCACGTTCATGCCGCCGGCGCGCAGGGCATCAAGGTTGTCGCGCGTTTGATAGGCCATAGCTTCCAGCGCCGCGCGAACAATTTGGTCGATGCCTGTGTCAAGAGTCAACCCAAAAATCGATGCACGGACGTTCTTGTCCCAGTATGGGTCGCAGAGACCGGCGAAAGCGGGAACAAAATAGACGCCCTGAGTGTCCGTGACACGTTCTGCGATTCGCTCCATCTCCGCAACGGATCCGACTGCCCGCATCTTGTCTCGCAACCAATGAAGCGTCTGCCCACTGTGGAATACCACCCCTTCGACCTCATAGGAAGTGAGCCCGGGAATGTTCATCGCCACACTGGTAGTCATTCCGGTCAGGAGCAGTGGGCTACGGCCAACATTTGCGACGAGCACGCCAGCGGTTCCAAACGTGTTCTTGACTGATCCCTCGTCGAAACATCCCTGCCCAAAGAGCCCAGCTTGTTGATCAGCGATGATCGCATGGATGGGTATGTAATGGCCGACGCCGCCGGGCAAAATGCTGGGGTCAAGGAAGCCGAAGTGCGAATTGGAAGCGCGAACCTCGGGGAGTAGCTCCCGCGGGATTCCGTATACGTCGCAGAGCCTCTCGTCCCACACGAGATCGTCAATGTTGAGCAATGCCGTCCGCGACGCCGATGTCGCATCGGTGACGTGCTCTCGACCGCCAGTGAGGTTCCAGACAAGCCAGGTGTCGACTGTTCCGGCAGCGTAGGCGCCCGTGCCTGCCAGCGCTTTGAGTCCTTGGACATTTTCGAGGAACCAGGCCAGTTTTGGCGCTGAAAAAAACGAGTCGTTTCGCAGGCCGGTACGCGTTCGGATCTCCGCGTCGAGCCCCATGTCTGACCAGCGCTGCACGATCTCATCGGTCTGATGAGAAGACCACATGATCGCGTTGTGTACGGGGATGGAATTGGATCGGTTCCAGATCAGACAGGTCTCCCGGTGAGTTGTCACCCCGACCGTTGCGATATCGCGCGCCGTCAGCCCCGACCGATCCATTACCTCGTCGATTGCTGCCCGCATCGCAGTCCACAGCTGGGCCGGGTCAAGCTCGACCCAGCCGTGGTTGGGAAAAAGGGGCGTGAGCGAATTTGATGCCTCGGCGACGATCCGCCCGTCCGTATCGACGAGTACCGCCCTCGCGCTGCTCGATCCTTCGTCGAGCGCGAGAACATAGCGGCCTGTCATAGGTCTGCCCGGCCGCTCTGGAGACCGACGTCGTCGACGGTCAACTCGCTTTCCCGTGCATCGGATGTCGCACGACCCGGAATTTGCGCTGTGGGTCGGCCGGGGACTGCTAGGTGGCCGAGCCACTCGACGTAGCCGTCGATCTCATTCTGGATACGGTCTTCAGCCCAGCCGTTGTTTGCCGCCATGATCTCCGCGATCCGTTCGGCGCCCTGAATACCGTGATCCGGTTCAAACGCCAGTAAAAGACGTCGGGCCATAACGTCCGTGAGAGTTCGGGCAAATTCTTCATTGATGGCGAAGACCACTTCAGCGGCCAGAGCCCCTGACTTCTCGTCGACGATCTCAGCAAGACTGGCATCGTTACTCACGAGAGCCACTATGTTCGCTGCCCGTACTCCGTACAGAGCGAGGAGGCGCTTCGCCACTGACGTTGGCAGAGCACCGTTCGCAATGAACGCCTTCGAGAATGCATCGTAGTTTGCGACTCGCGCACCAGGAAGGGGACTGGTCAGAGTAATTGTTTTGATCTTCTTGGCCCCAAGGCTGCGAAGCGCCAAGTCGACGGCGTCCTCAGAGAGCTGTCGGAACGTCGTGAGCTTGCCGCCGATAACAGAGAAGAGGCCTTCGACACCGTCTTCAGCGTGGTCGTGGATGATGTGACTGCGCGGAATCTTCCATTCGGGCACACCCGGTGCGTACGGCAATGGTCGCACTCCGCTGTACGTGTAAAGAACATCGTCGGTGCTGAGTTTCGCACCTGGCACGAGAGTGTTGACCTCGTTGAGTAGGTAGTCAATCTCCGATTGTTCCGCGCGAGCCGAGTCCGGTTCCTCGTTGTAGAGGTTGTCGGTGCACCCGATGAGATATCTCTTCATCCACGGTATGACGAGGACCAGACGGCCATCCGCCTGCGACTCGTAGTACACGACGTCGCGAGGCGCCCCGGGGAACGGGGCTACTACAATATGGCTGCCTTTGGAGCCGCCGATGAATCGGGGTGAATTGACTCCCCCAAAGCCAGCCAGCAAGCGGTCGACCCACGGGCCTGCGGCGTTCATGACCACGCGTCCGTGCACGGAATGACGTTCTCCCGTGATGGAATCGGTGTACTCGACGCCGGTCACATGAGAGTCGGACTTCAGCAGCCCATCGACTCGGGAGTGGGTGACGATGTCGGCCCCGTCACTCTTTGCTGCTACCGCGAGTTCGACACAAAGGCGCTCAGCGTATTCAACCTGTCCGTCGATAAAAACTGCGGAACCTGTGAGTCCGGCCGGCTCCATCCCGGTGAAGCGGGACAGCACCGCGCGCTTCGTCAGAATGCTGTGATTGGGTTGCTTCTTGTCCCACGAGAGTACGTCGTAGGCGATCATGCCGAGGCGAATCAACCACGACGGCCGCTTGTTGCGGGCGTAGAAGGGCATGAGAAGCGGTACAGGCTTCACGAGGTGCGGTGCGAGCGTGAAGAGACGCTCGCGCTCTTTCAGGGATTCGCGAACCAGGGCGAAGTCCTTATGCTCCAGGTATCGGAGACCACCATGAATGAGTCGCCCCGACCACGCGGACACACCGCTGCAAATGTCTTCCTGATCGATGACAATGGTTCGCAAGCCTCGCGCAGCAGCGTCGCGCGCTATGCCGAGTCCATTAATTCCGGCACCCACGACGACGAGGTCATAGGGTGCGCGGGTGTCCCCGGCGTTCACTAAAGATGCGCTCATGGCTCCTCCTGCTTCGTTGTTTTCGTTGAGGCTCGCGTTTAGTCGGTTTCGATCACAGCGAGAATGGTGCGGACCTCGACTGAGGCACCTTCCTCAACCAAGATCTCAACCAGGGTTCCCGTGGCAGGTGACTCGAGGGTTTCCTCAACCTTCTCCGCCTCAACCTCCGCCAGGGGTTCGTCTTCATCGACGTGATCGCCCACCTTCTTGAGCCACTCGACGATTGCCCCCTCGCTCATTCCCATTCCCCACTGGGGCAGCAATACATCTATACGCGCCATCTGATTCCTCTTTCGTTATTAAACTGCGGCTGCGACCGGCTGAAGCGCCGGCAGGTCGACGACGCGCCGGATGGCGGCCGCAATGGTGGCCTTCGTCGGGTACATCTGCTTTTCGAGCGAGGGGCTAAAGGGAATTTGCATATCCGGTGCCGTAACACGAATGATCGGGGCTTTCAGGGAATCAAAGATTTCTTCCGCGACGAGCGCACTGATCTCTGCCGCTGCACCGCAGGTGCGGTGCGCCGGCTCGGCTACGACCAAGCGACCCGTCTTCGCCACCGACCGTAAAATGGCACCACGGTCGAGCGGAACGAGCGTTCGTGGATCAATGACCTCGACGGACACGCCTTCCTTTGCGAGTTCTTCCGCTGCAGCAACAGCCTCCGGCACTGAGCTTGAGATGGCTACGACGGTGACATCTGTTCCTACTCGCGCCGTGCGTGCCACGCCAAGTGGAATCCAAAACTCGTTCTCGTCTACGTCCTCCTTCGTGCTCCACAGGAGGCAGGCCTCGAAGCTGAGAATTGGATCGTCCGAATCGACCGCGGAGCGGAGCAGCCCTTTTGCGTCTGCGGGTGTGGCGGGGGCGATGATTTTTAGTCCAGGGACGTTCATGAACATCGGATATGGACGGTCCGAGTGGTGCGCGCCGGTGTTCAGTCCATAGAACATGGCAGAGCGGAAGACCACGGGCATCGAGGCCTGGCCGCCGAACATGTACCGGTTTTTCGCCACCTGATTCACGAACTGGTCCATAGCCATGTAGAGGAAGCTCGAGTAGGAGAGGTCGACTATCGGGCGCAACCCGGTCATCGCAGCACCAGCGGCCGCGCCGACAATGCCCTCCTCGGAGATCGGGGTGTTGCGAATGCGGTTCCTGCCGTACCGCTGCAGAAAATCACCCTTGTCACTGCGGGATTTCCCGCCGCCGGTAGTGCCATAGACATTCGCTTCTACGTCTTCGCCGATGATGATGACGCGCTCGTCGGCGTCCATGGCCTCGCGCTGGGCTGCGCCAATAGCACCCAAATAGCTCATCACAGTCATGCTGCGGACTCCTTGTCGCTGTAGAGGTCGTCGAAGGCGACCGAAAGATCGGGGTAGGGACTCGCGTCTGAGAATGCGACAGCCGCGTCGACCTCGGCGAGCGCAGTAGCTTGGAGACCATCAAGCTCATCGTCAGAAAATCCCTGCGATGCCAAATAGTGGCGAAAGAGCATAATCGGATCTTTTTTCAACCAGGCCTCGCGCTCATCGGCGTTTCGGTAATCCGTGCCTAATCTCAGCCCTTCAGAGTGTTCGTTGTACCGGTAGGTCATTACCTCCACCAGTGTGGGGCCGTCCCCGGCGCGCGCCCGTGCTACTGCTGCGGAGACCGCGTCGTAGACAGCCAGAACATCTTGTCCTTCTTCAACTCTGATTCCGGGCATCCCGAAGCCAGCGGCACGTTCGGAAATGATGCCCGATGTCACGGTGTGTGCCGGGGTGCTCAGCGCGTACTGGTTGTTTTCGCACAGAAAGATCATCGGGAGTTCCCACACGCCGGCCATGTTCATCGACTCGTAGAGGACACCCTGATTTGCTGCTCCATCGCCGAAGAAGGCGAGCGCTACTTTGCCGTTGTTCAACACCTTCGACGAGAGTGCTGCTCCATTGGCGATCGGGATCGAGGACCCCACGATGCCGGACTCGCCGAGGCTTCCCACCGCGAAGTCAGCGAGGTGCAGCGAGCCGCCCTTGCCTTTACAGACGCCCGTCGCCTTACCTACGAGTTCCGCCATGAGCGGGCCGAGCGGTGAGCCTTTTCCGATGGGGTGCCCGTGGCTTCGGTGGTTTCCACTCATGTAATCACCGGAGCCAAGGGCCATAGTGGCGCCCACGACCTGGGCTTCTTGCCCGATGCTGGTATGAACGGTGCCGGGAATGTGGCCTCGTTTCACCATCTTGGATGCGCGCTCATCGAACGCTCGGATTCTCAACATTCGCAGCTGCATTTCACGCAGGGTATCGCGTGCCAGTTCGGCCATTGGGAACCACCTTTCTCTTGACGTCTTCGTCTGCATTCACGACTGAATATTCATTCGCGTTATGAAACTCTATGCTACGCATTTCTGAGCCCCACTGCAAGCGATTCCGATGGGACATCAGACCAACCGAGTTGATGCCGTACAGCCGCCGGAATGACATGGTCCACTCGGTCAAGAATGTAGGTGGGCTGATCCGCTGCAGCAGTGCTCGCCACCGAGTCAAGGTCGGCGTCTCCAGTGAGCACGAGCGCAGAGTCCATCCCGGCATCCACAGCCATTTTCACGTCCGTGTAGAGCCGATCGCCCGTCATGAGGCATTGCTGCGGCCGTAGCCCGAGAGCTGCCATCACTGTTTCGAGCATGATCACGCTAGGCTTGCCGGCGTTCGCGACGCAGGCCGCACCGGTGCACGCCTCGATCGCCGCCACAATCGCCGCCGCATCTGGCTCACCGCGACCGCCAGGAAACGGGCAATAGCGATCAAGGTTGGTAGCCACCAGGATCGCATCCCGCTTCCACAAGGAATCGAATGCTATTTGAAGCTTGGAATAGTCAAACCCTCGGTCATAGCTCGCCAAGACGATATCTATCTTGTCGGGGTTAGACGACGTAGGGATGCCCGCATCCCGCAGGGCCGTAATCAGCGGTTGCTCAGCGATCGGGTAAACGATTTTGCCGGGGTGTTCGCGACTGAGCCAGGCGACCATGCTCACCACTGAGTTGACAACCTCCTCTGGCGTGACCTGAATGCCGAGTTTCGTGAGCTTGGATACATACATTGTCCGGTCGAGCGTTGGGTTATTTGAGAGAAACACCACCCGACGTTTCATCTGGCGGAGGTGTTCAAGGAGCTGGAACGCTCCGGGAAGTAACTCCTCGCCCAGGTAAATGGTGCCGTCCAGGTCGAACAGGTAAGCGTCGTAGACCCGTTCTGGTAGTGCCCGCGCTGCAGTGTCCCCCGTCGGCGGCCCGGACTCTTCGCGGGTCGTGATCGATTCACTCACGCCATCACTTCGATCCGGTCATGGAAAAAGGAGCGGAACGCGGGGTAGATCGCCGCATACCGGTGGTATAGGCCTTCGTAGGCGTCTGCCGCGGTCTGGTCCGGTTCATATCGGAGATCGGTGGCACTCATCGCCTCGGCGGCGTGGCGAATGCTGGGAAATAGCCCGGCCCCGAAGGCCGCGAGCATGCCAGCGCCCAGACAAGTTGTTTCTCTCTGGCGGGACAATACGACCGGCCGACCCAAAACATCCGCGAGAATCTGACACCAGAGCGGACTCTGCGACCCACCGCCCATGGCCACGAATTCTTCCACGGTGTCCCCCGTCGCCTGCTCAACCTGGTCTTGACTCACCCTCAGTTCAAATGCAACGCCCTCTAGTACTGCGCGGTAGATGTGCGCACGACGGTGCACGCCCTGAAGGCCCACCATGATGCCGCGGGCCTCATGGTCCCAGTACGGTGTGAGCGCTCCGTTCCAGTAAGGAACTATAAAAAGGCCGTCACTGCCACGGGGTACAACCGACGCTTCGGACTCAAGGGTCGCCTCGACCCCGCCGCGAAACTCCTCCGAGGAATGAGTGAACGTATCGATAAACCAGGAGATCATGTAAGTGCCTGCCCCCACGAACGTCTCGTACGCGAAGCTGCCCGGAATCGTACCCAGCATCGCTCGATACGCCCGGTCGGGCTGGTAGTGAGAGGAATACGTTCCGGAGATGAGGCCTGTACCGATATTGAGATACGCTCGCCCGGGCGCCGCGACCCCCGCGCCGAGGCCGGCGCACTGTCCGTCACCGGCTCCCGCAACGATGAGAGTGCCAGGGAGCAGGCCAAGAAGCTCGGCGGCATCGATCGTGAGGCCCCCAATCACCTCTCCGGGAAAGTGCAGGGCCGACAGTTGAGAGCGGTCGAGACGGAGGTGAGTCAGAACGGCTGCATCGTAATCGCCGGTTCGAATGTCGACGAGGCCGGTGGGGTCCATGCTTGCCGTCGAGGTTGCCCAGAGGCCGGTCATGCGGTGCACCAGATAGCCATGCACCTCGACGACGTGCGCCGTACGACGCAATACATCCGGTTCATGCTCGGCCAGCCAAAGCAATTTGTAGTACGAAACGGTCGTGTTCGGCGGCTTCCCTGTGCGGGTGTGCACATCGGCCGAACCAAACTGGTCCACCTGCTCACCGGCCCTGGAATCGAGCCAAAGCATCGCGGGTCGCACGGCTTCGCCGTCATCGTCGAGGCACACGAAACTCTCGCGCTGGTGGGTTACGGTCAGGGATACAACACGGTTGACGTCGAGGCCTTCGATGGCACTGCGCACCGCGCTTTGCATAGCTGTCCACCACTGGCGGGGATCTTGTTCGCCGCGCCCCGGCGCGGGGATACTCAAGTCAAGCTCGGCCCGCCCACTGGCAACCTCGGTGCCATCCGTGTTCCAGACACTCGCTTTCGCGCCGGTGGTCGAGCAGTCCACTGCGATGACCACGCGATCATCGCTCATGACGTCGGCTCACTCTCCGCCTGAAAGGCTTGTTCGATCACCACGTCCACGTCGGCCGGCGTCCACCAACCAAGGAGGAAGAGCAGGTCGATAACCGTGAAGCGGTCACGCATGAAAAGACAGTTTGCGACAGCCCACCGCCAGATTTCCGGGGTAACCCAGTCGTCAAGGTCGCCGGGCGTGGTCGGCGAGCCGGCAGCGAGCAGACCTGCAGAAAGCGACGCGGGCGCGGGGACCGTGGCGGCGATGGCGACACCATCTGAGACCGCACTGACGACGAGTCTCTTCATACGCTCGGGATCGGCGTTCCACGCTTTGATTTTGCGGACGTAATCCGACCAGCATTCTTCACCTCGACGGCCGGTCGCGTCGCACACATCGAACGCTCGCTTCACGTACTGTTCGAGATCGCCTACTGCGGGGAAACGTAGGGCGAACTCACCCTCGGCGACCCGGCGGCGTAATAGGTCCCACGCCGCGGATGCAACCTGAGTCGCAACCCCAACCTGCGCCCCGTGAAGGCCGATGGGCAGGCTGTGAGCGGCTGCATACATGTCCAGCATGTGCGAAACGACGTGCTCAACACCGGAGAGGCACGCCGTGGTACCTGCAATTCCAGTGCCCATTCCGCGCACGGCGAGCATTCGGGTGAGGTCAAGCACGGCTCCAGGAGCACCCTCGGCGAGCCCCGCGGCCCAGGTGGCGGGATCGCCAGCAAACTCGAGTAGGAAATCCCGCGGAGTAAGCCGAAAACTGTCGTCGAAGCCCAGGCGGTTGGCGAGTTCCCAGTCGGCAGGAGCGGTGTACAGCGAGAGCACCTCACCAAAACCGGCAGTGTTCATGGCAACGGGTGCGTCTGCGATCGTCGTCGTGTCGGCGAGCACGACATCGGGCCACCGGGACGGGATAGTGCGCTTCACCCCGTTGCGCAAGACCACCGAGACGTTGTCTGTGAATCCGTCGACGGATGCTGCGGTCTGCACGATCACGAGCGGGATTCCGCCTTGGCGGTCGGTGGCCACCTTTCCAATGTCCGAAATAGTTCCGCCACCGATCGCGACGGCGCAGTCGAAACCTTCAATGGCGGCCGTCGCAGTTTCAAGCGCGTCTTCGTCGGCGTGTAGCTGTCCCGCATGGCCGAGCACGACAGTCACAACCGCGAAGGTCTCAGCAAGAAGCTCGCACAGTTGCTGCTTGAGGTCGCGGCCGTCGCGCAGGATGGTCGTCTCGTCGACCAGCACTACGACTCGACGCAGCCCCTCCGGTGCGCTGGCTACTAAGCCTTCCACCGCCGGGACCAAGCCGAAGCTTGCTTCGGGCGAGATTACCAGTGAGCGGATGCCGAGCGGCACCAGTTCGACCGCGTCGTGTGTTGCGGCGATGACCGCGCGGATCGCGTCGAGGTCGGTGGGATCGGTGATTGTGGCGAATGCATTCATGTGTGTCTTCTACTCGACTTTCGGTCAGTGAGTACCGCGGCGGCGATAACTGCGCCGATAACCACTGGCTGGAGGTTAGCGGAGACGTTCAGCAACGACATTCCGTTGTTCAGGACTCCAATGATCAGGAGGCCGACGAACGTGCCAAGAAGGCTGCCGGAGCCGCCAGAGAGGCTGGCACCGCCGATGACCACTACGGCGATAACGTTCAAGAGGTCAGCAGCGCCGGCGGTGGGCTGAGCGGAGTCCAGTCGTGATGTGACCAGGAGACCGGCTACTGCGGCTAGTATTCCTGCGATCGTGTACACCAAAATTTTGGCGCGGCGCACGGGAAGTCCGGACAGGCGGGCCACTTCCTCGTTTCCGCCGATCGCATAGAGCGCGCGGCCCGACGGCCTGAACTTGAGCCAGAATGCTGCAATGGCGAATATCGCGACGAGAATGACGCCCTCGATTGGAATGCCGAGAATGCTCGTAGCTGTGATCGCAATAAACCAGTCGGGGAACCCCGTTATTGGGTTGCCATTCGTGATGAACAGCGCGAGCCCGGCCGCTGCCGACATGGTAGCCAGCGTTGCGATGAACGGTTGCAGTTTGCCATAGGCGGTGAGGATGCCGTTGAGGAGGCCGACGAGAGCGCCCACAGCCAGGCCAGCCAGGAGAGCGACCTCAAAAGGCCACCCGACCATTTTGTAGATCGCGGCCATGGACATCGAGCTGAGTGCCAGTACGGAGCCAACAGACAGGTCTATTCCTCCTAAGAGGATGATCAGTAGCGCTCCGACCGACATGACGCCGACGGCTGAGACTTGGCTAAGGATGTTGAGCAGATTGCGAGGCGTCAGGAAGTACGGGGACAGAAATGAAAGAGCGACGAATATCACGATCAGGCCGATCAGGGGACCCGGAATCTGACTCATTATCTGTCGGACTCGACTCGTGTTGCCAGACGCAGCAGACCACGGCGGGATATCACTGTGCGCAGGCTTAGAGTCTGGCCGAGACGGGGTAACGTTGTGCTCGACTATGGCCATGGTTCAGTTCTCCTGAGTGCTGATCGGCGTTTGGAACTCTTCTTCGCCATCAATCGGCGACTCGAGTGGGGATTCTTTCGGCACGTTGCTGAGTGCCAGGGCCATAACTGCTTCCGGTGTCGCGTCCGCGCGGTCGAGAATCGCGCGCTGGAGGCCACCAGACATCACGAGCACGCGGTGCGACAGGCCGAGCACTTCTTCGAGTTCTGACGAAACGACGATGACGCCGACTCCGGTTTCGGCGAGAGCTCTGATGGTCTCGTAGATTGTCATTTTCGCTCCGACGTCGACCCCCCTGGTGGGCTCGTCCAGGATGAGGATTTTGGGCTCGTTCACGAGCCACTTCGCCAGCAGCACTTTCTGCTGATTTCCTCCGGAGAGAGAGCCAACGGGAATGTCTAGGCGTCCCCGAATGTCAAGGAAATCTCGCAGCTTGTTCGCGGTGGCCGTCACCTTCTTCTTGGTGATAATTCCGGCGAAGCTCAGCTCTTTCTCCCACGGAAGGGTGATGTTTTCGGCACCGGTGCGGTCTAGGTTGAGTCCCTGGCCCTTCCGATCCTCGGGAACCATCGCGATCCCAGCGTCAATGCCCGACCGTGGGTTTCTGATCTGGACGATCTCTCCGTGCACCGTGATCTCTCCAGCGTCGGCCTGGTCTGCTCCGGCGATAGTTCGAACGACCTCGGTGCGGCCAGCTCCCACAAGACCAGCGAAACCAAAAATTTCACCGCGACGAACCTCGAAGTCAATGCCCGCAAATACTCCGGTCTTGCTTAATCCTGTGACAGAGAGAGCGATCTCGTCGGTAGCGGGCTTTGGTGCCCGGTGGGAAAAGACGAAGTCGCGGCCGACCATTGCCTTGACCATTTCGTCTTTCGAAATCTCATCGGCTGGCCAATTTCCCACCAACGCGCCGTCCCTGAGGCACACGATCATGTCCGCGACTTCTTTGATCTCTTCGAGGCGATGGGAGATGTACACGATTCCTACGCCACGTTGTCTCAACGCTGCGATTTGGGCGAAAACGTGCTGAGTTTCGGACTGCCCCAGTGAGGCCGAGGGCTCATCGAAAATGATGTATTTCGGTTCGCGGGAGAGGGCGCGTGCGATCTCGATTTCCTGCTGCGCCGCGATGGAAAGTCCTACAACGAGACGGCGAGGGTCAGTCTCAGAACCGACGAGCTCGAGGTATTCCCTCGCTTCGTCGTTAATGCGATTGCGATCGATCACTCCGCGGCGACGAGGTAGGCGCCCAATAAAGATGTTTTCCGCCACCGACAGCTCCGGAACCATACGAATCTCTTGATGAATAAGCGCGACGCCATTCTTTAATGCGTCTGAAGGCCGAGCTGGTTCGTAAGGAACGCCGTCAATGGTCATCGAGCCGCCATTGGCCTCAACTATGCCCGCGATAATCGACGACGTTGTCGACTTTCCGGCCCCGTTCTCGCCGATGAGTCCAATGACGCTTCCGGGCCGGAGCGTAATGTCAACGCCCTTGAGCACTGGAATCCCCCAGTAACTTTTGGAAAGCCCCACGCAGATGAGACCCGCAGAATCTACGCTCGCCGGGCCGTCGTAAGTTGTTTGTGCAAGTGTTTGTACCACTGTCATCCATTCATGGTGATCGGAATAGAACCGGTGGGAGAGGGTCTAACGCGGTTACCACGTCTCCCACCGGCGGTCTGTTCGATTACTTGAAGTCGGGACCGTAGAACTTCGCGGGATCGTTGTCCGCGACGTTCTCGCCCGTGACGAGCACCGTGTCCTGGTACTGCAGTTCGGGAATGTCGGCTCCGTTGCCCTCGGCAATCTTCACCGCGTCCTGCACCGACATTTGCCCCATAAGGTACGGCTGCTGCGCCATCGTGGCCTGGGTGAGTCCGTCGGCGACCGCCGTGAACATCGTCGGGAAACCGTCGATACCCACGAAGATCAGACCCGTACGGCCCTCCTGCTGCGCAGCCTTGGCTGCGCCCAGAGCCATAGCGTCGCTTTCGCCAAAGATTGCCTTCAAATTAGGATTTGCGGTCAGGATATTCTGCGCGGCGGTGAATGCCTTAGTCTCGTCCCAACCGGCTGATTCCTGAGCGACAACGTTAACGTCGGGGTAATTGACCAGTGCGTTCGCGCAGCCTTCGCTGCGCTGCAACTCCGCGGTAGAGCCGAGCGGGCCTTGAAGGATCGCTATGTCGCCGGATCCGCCGAACTGGTCAAACATCCAGGTGCACAGCTTCTCGGCGGCGGCGACACTGTCGGTCGCAATGTAGGTGGCAAGTTTGCCGTTGCCAGACTCTGGCTTCTGGTCGACAGCAATTATCGGAATACCTGCGTCATTGGCCAGCTTGACGCCGGCTGCTGCTGACGTCGCATCCTGAGCGATGAAAATGATGACGTCGACTTGCTGGGTGATCAAATCCTGAACCTGATTGACCTGCTGACCGGAATTGTTATTGGCAGAGAGGGTGACGAGTTTATAGCCGGCCTCATCGGCAGCCTGCTCCATCCCGTCTACGGCTGCGACATAGAAAAGTGATTTTTGATCCGCGACTGCGATCCCAATCGTTTTTCCATTACCGCTGCCGTCTCCTGCGACGTCGGCCGGGGCGACAGTCGCACTGCAGCCGGTGAAGAGCAAGGCGACCGACAACGCGGCTGCCGAAGCCACCATAACTGTCGGTCGAAATTTGATGCTGTGCATGAGTTTCTCCTTTGAAACAGACTTTTGCAGGAATGCATATTTATTCAAATGGCGATCGTTCATTCCATTCAGTACGAGTTTCGCACGACCGTGGAGGGGTGTCAAGAACCTCCATTGACGCGGCCCGGTCTGCTGCGACAATCCCGAACCATCGCTTTCACTGTGATCGGCTGGCACCAATAGCCAGCCCCTCTCTGCGTCACCGCCACCACCACCGCCGCATCCGCGTCGATCTAATCCACGAACCCGATTCCGATGGGCCGGCAATGAACGAGACCACAGCGGCAGAAAGGGCAACCAGTGTCGGTCCCTACATGCAGAACCAAGCCACCGCCTGCTTCGCAAGGCAGACTTTGTCCGCCATAGCGACGCCGGCATACCGCTGCTTTTAGTCGCAGCCGACGATGATCGTAAGATTCGTTTAGGGCGATATCGCCCCACGTCTCCGTCTATCTCGACCGAAGTCACTGGGTAGGATGCTCGTTCGATGCGTGTGAGGGGGGACCGAAGGACTTCAAATATCTGCACGACAGTTCAGAAAATATGACCAAAACCCGCTCTAAGACCGGTCATGGTAGCAAAAAACTCGACTTGACCGAGAGTTTTACAGCTGGGGCAGCTGGACTTGAACCAAGAACAAATAATGCTGAAGTTGGTAGCCATGGCGTACCTAGTACCCCGTGTTGAAACGGACTGATTGTGCCAATTGGGGATCGTCGAAGCTGACGTCGGTCACGTTATTCCTGACGCCGTCGCTTCGAAGTGGATATCCTTTGCGGGCCAGCGGAGGGCGAAAACCTCGAGGTGTTAACGCCACCTTTGAGGACGAAGGCTCCGGCAAAGGGAGAAGCCGCGATTCGAGTGAGCATGCTCTCCAACGGGTAGAGGCGCGCCAGTTCATCGACGTTCCGACCTTGCGCGCGTGCCAGCCTCTGGATCGGCAGGGAGGTCGAGGATACGCCGGCGGTCACAGCAGAATCTCCAACGCCGAGCGAATTGCCGGGAGCGTTTTGGGGAAGCTCTTCGCCATGCTGCGCAACTCCGATGACTAAAATCCTGGCCGGCACAGCCAGCGCTTGAGTGCTTCGTTTGCCTGTTCGGGGCCGTTCATGTCTCGTGTTCGGAAGGCGTCGATGATTGTTCGTTCGGCACCGTATAAACCAATTCGGACGCTCATGCGGAGGCCTGATCGGAATTGACCGATGACGCAACGGCAACGGATGCTGCAACAGATGCGGCGATCGAGGCTGTCGTTGGCACTTCGGCCGCGACCACATCGGCGAGGCTCGACGGGGTCGAATCATTCAGGCGCAGGTTGATGCCGCTGAGATCCTCGTAGAGTCGCGCCAGGCTCACCTGCCCGGCGCCGTCACCGTATTGGGCACGGGTGCGGCGGTAGAGCTGTTCCACCAGGCTGCTGAGTTCGGCGGGAACGCCCACCGACTGGGCCAGGTCGGTGGAGAGACCAAGGTCCCGCGGTAGCGGGGCGCTAAACTTTCTTCAGCGGATCATTTCCCCAATTCATCAGGGAGTAGCGCCAGCGCGAGTGCTCGACATCCGAATCCGGTTTCTGTGCCGTGTGTCGCTTCACGTAGCCGACCACCTTGTGCATATGTTCGATATCGGACACGGTCAGATCGCCCTTCTTCGTTCCAAGAATCGTCACGATCCTGCGTCCGGACCGATGCCCGATGGATTCCCCGCTACCATCGTCTTTCTGTCCGACCTCCTTGGATTGGTCTGTGTCGAGCCACGACGAGATCTCACTGGCGGTCATCGTGACCGCGCTTTTCCAGTCGTCCCAGATCGCATCGACATCGTTCGCTTTAGCTGCCATAACTCAATCATCCTGGTGATGATTCACATTGACAAGAGTGCGTGTTGGCTCAGTAGCGTGATCTGAAAATTCACGAAAGGCCTCAGTAAAAGGAGCATTCTTGGGCCTGTGCACATCCGATACCCGCGCATCGGACGAACTGTCGGCGGGTTGATAGTTGACTCCCCACTAGTACCTGGACACAGCCGTCCGTAGGCTGCGAACATGACAGATTTCAGCAAAGGCGACCGGGTGAGTTGGGCAACAGCTCAGGGGCGAACACAGGGGGAAGTCGTCGACAAGAAGACGAGCGACTTTGACTTCGCGGGCACAACGTTTCACGCCTCGAAAGATGACCCAAAATATATCGTGAAGTCCGAGAAGACGGATGCGGAAGCCGCGCACAAGGCAAGTGCCCTGCGCAAGCTGTCACCACGATAGAACAACTGGTAATCGAACAAACAGGCACTTCTATCTCACTGCCGGTACCTTCAGTTGGCACTGCATGAAGGGTGGCGAGGCTGGGCCGGGCTCCCCAACGAGGAGCGCGTGGTCGAGTACGGCGCTCGCTCGCAACGTCAACAAAGTGGGCCTCGGCTCGCCGCAGCTGCGCGGTCAACGGCCCGAAGGCATCCGGGTAGATGACCGTGTCAGCCTGACCCGACGAGAGACCCTGCGTGCGTACCAGCGCCACCCACCGGTCGTGATGTGCGGTCGCCGCCAAGGTCTCGAACGCCGCCGCGAGCTGCGCCACCGATCCCTACGTTTTCTGCTCCACCGCGGGAATCGCCGCCGCGTTAGTCGCCATCGCCGCAGCCAAGTTCGGCCCAAAAGTCGGTGGCGCAGCGACGGTGCTCCGCCAGGAAATGACCGTCCTGACCGGGGCGCTGCGTGCGGCGCACCACCGGTCTAGTGTGTGTGACCGCGCCCACTGTCGATGACCTCGATCGTGCTGTGGCGTCGATCGAGCAGGTCGCCATCCAAGCATCCTGTGAAACGCGGCGCCTCATGGGTCAGCAGGCGCAGGCGTTCACGGCGGCGGCCCTGCCGTTGTGTCGGAGCGTGTGAGTGGTTTAGCTGCAGTCTTCGTAGCTCGACCTGGCGTTCCCCAGTCAGAGCACACACGAGTACTTTGCAGGCGTCGCCCCGCCACGCCTCGAGGCCTTCCCTGACGGCGAAGACCACGATCACGAGGGCTGCGACCGAGTCCGCCCACGCCCAACCGAAAAGGGTATTCAGCAGCAGCCCGATTAGCAAGGCTGCGGAGAGATAGGAGCAGATCAGAGTTTGCTTCGAGTCGGCGACCGCCGAGGCTGAGCCCAACTCCCGACCGGCGCGACGTTCGGCGAAGCTCAGAAAGGGCATCGCTAGAAGACTGACCGCGGCCAGCACAATGCCGACCGTGCTGTGTTCCGCTTCTTGAACACCGAATAAGGACAGCCCGGCATCGACGGTCACGTACGCGGCGAGAGTGAAGAACGCCCACGCGATGACTCGCAGCGCGGTCTTCTCCCGCTTCTCCGGATCGGGGGCTGCGAACTGCCATGCCACCGCGGCCGCGGAGAGGACCTCAACGATGGAGTCGAGGCCAAAACCGATGAGAGCTGCTGAGGACGCCACACTTCCCGCCGCGATCGCAATGATCGCTTCGATGACGTTGTAGGCAATAGTCACCGCGACGATCCACCGAATCCGGCGACGGAGAATCTGCGTTCGGTCAAGCTGAATTTCAACGACTCGGTCGTCAGCGGAGAGGCTCATTCGTCGGTCACGCAGCACAGTGGCACGTCGCAGGCCTCATCGACGCAGCCGAGACCGTCGTCGACGGCGAGCACGACATTCACTAGGGCGACTAGCGCCTTCGTCACGTGGGGATCCGCGATCTCATAGCGAGTCGAGCGGCCTTCCGGAACGGCGGCCACGATTCCGCAGCCTCTCAGGCAGGACAGATGGTTAGACACGTTCGACCGCGACAAGTGCAGCTCCCGAGCCAACGCACCCGGATATCCCGGGCCATCGAGCAGGGACAGCAAGATTCGCGACCTGGTGGGATCGGCCATTGCTCGGCCCAACCGGTTCATCACGTCCACCCGAGAAACAATAGTCAGCATGCGCTGACATTACATCGAACGCTGACTAATTACCACCGGTCGTTTACGGCTAATCTTCTGGTTCCGTAGCCTTATAAGCGCGTTATCCATGAGCGGCGAGCGCAGCCTCGATTTATTGCTGGGTCGGAATTTCGGCCAGGCCATTCGGCGTCAGATAGATCTGGCAGGCGACGTCGCTCGTGCGACCGTCCGTGGGGAAGAGGTCAACACCGTCAACAAGGAGCTGAGGCCGACGCGGTGCTCGGCCTGATCGACCGAAGCGGAGCATCCGCTGCGTTCGATCACCCGCAGCCACGGGACTTCGACGATGCGACGATCGATGCTGCCCTCGAGAATGGGTACACCTACGACCGCATCCCGGCCGGCAGGACCGACCACACCATCGAGCACTACGGCTTTCTGTACGCGCTGACCTACAGCGGGACGTACCGGTTCGTTTCTCTGTTGCGGTGGCAACCGCTTGAATCTGTAGTGGAGTCGGTGAGGCCGATGCCGCGTTGCGACGATCTCTGGGCCGCCCCGCGCACAACGCGCATGGCCGAGCGCACGATCACGCTGTGAAAGACACCGCAGTAACCGAGCGTAAGCATACGGCCGAGCGGGATGAAGCACGATCGGGCGCCTACCTGCCCAAAGTTGGCGAGGCTGTGCCCGCACAACTGCGCACGCCCGGAAAGACTAAAACTCCCCAAACACCAGGACACGACAGCGGTGCTGTCAGGCCACTACCCGTTTCTCGCCGGGGCCGGACTCGGCTCGGCCGGCGTCTTCGTCGAGCAAGACCTCTAATCCGGTGAATCCTTCATCTACGACTCGTGGATGCTCTACCAACGAGGCCTGATCACCGCTCCGAACATCGTGCTGGTCGGAATCGTCGGCTCCAGTAGGTCCACGTTGGCGAAGTCTCTCTACGCCCGCTCGCTCCCCTTTGGGCGGCGTGTGTATGTTCCGGGCGATCCGAAGGGCGAGCACACTGCCGTGGCCGAGGCCGTCGGCGGCTAGGCGATCGTCCTCGGCCACGGACTGCGCAACCGGCTCAATCCCCTCGACGAAGGCCACCGGGCAGCATCCGTTTCGGACACCGAATGGTCGGCGCAGCTGGCTGCCCGGCGACGCGATCTGATCGGCTCCCTTACCGAAACCGCGCGCGATCGATCCCTCAGTCCGCTCGAGCACACGGCGATCGACCTCGCCCTGGCCGATGCCGTTCGCAGCGCCGAAGTGCCCATCCTGCCCATGGTGGTCGATTGCATGCTCTCCCCCAACTCCGAGGATGACGAGGACCTCCTGACCGAAGTCGAGCGGCTCGTCGGCCCTGCGCGCACTCGCATCGTCGCTGCTGGCGAACGCCGAAACGTGCATCGTCTACCGGTAAGAACCGGACCAACTCGGATCCACCGCGAGTGCGCTCGGACTCAGCCGAACCGAGCAGAAATTGCTGCCAGCACTCGGTACCGGTCAGGATCTTTGGCACATCGAAGATCGCAGCTTTGTCGTGCAGCATCAACTGCACCCCGACGAGCTGGTGACTTTTGATAGGACGCCGCGGATGACGGCAGGGCAATAGCTGCGCCACTTGTTCCGGATGCTACACCGAGCAGCGCGGCAAACCCAGGCTAATTCGACTTATTGGAGCGTGACTCAGTTCGGTGACTCGTGGCCGCGATTGTGAGGCACACGCCGCCGGAGATGGCGAGACCGACGCCCACCCACCAGTCATCCGCTTGGGACTGCCACGCTGAAATGAGGCTAAATACAGCCATCACGGCTAACATCCCTCCGAGTATCCATAGGACGAGCCTGAGCGGGCGCGGGACAGTTCCATTCATCTGTTAGACCTTTCAGTTCGCAATAGCCAGTGGAGGCAGTCGCGTCACTTCAGAAATGCATCAATTCTCATCTTCAACAAGCTCAGCAACGTCAAAATCGTCAGCTACTCCCCCACACACGTTCGCGGCCTTCGACATGACGGCGCGTTTACTGTCGGACGCTCGCGCTTCTGAGCTGATACGACAAATCACGGCTCGCGTACAGGGGGTCGTAAGTTGAACAGCATCTTCGTGCCGGAAAATTTTGTCGCTTGGGTGCGGATGAGGCGTGGGATCAGGCGAACGAAGACGACCATGATCATTAGCTCAACCAAAGTCTGAGTGACGACGACGAGTGGGGCAAAGTCGAACGCGACCGGCAAGGCCAGAACGAGCGGCAGGACGACGAGAGAGTTTCGGGTGACGCCGCTGAACACGATCGCCCGCCGTCCCGGCACGTCGATGCGTGCCATTCGGCCGGCGACGGCTCCGATCGGCACCATTGCGGCAGCGAACAGTACGTAGACGGGGATAGCAAGGAGCAGCGCGGCCAGCTTTTGCCCGACGCCGGTGATCTGCGACGCCACCACGACGGCGAGGGTGAGCATCATTAGCGGTACCATCGCCCCCAGCACGACGTCCTGCACGATCCGCCCGACACGGGTCTGGGCGGCGGCGAGCTGCGTCAACCCGGCCGCTGTGAAGGGTAGGGCGATCAAGAGCAGGAACGCGTCGACGAACGGTGCAAGGTCGACGGACTGTACGAATTCAGCCCCGACGAACAACCACAGATAGAGCGGGAGTAGCAGCATCTGGGCGAGCATGAGCAGCGGGGCGGCGGCGAGGAGGCGGTCCTTGGCGCCGCCGGCGATGCCGGTGAACACGATGACGTAATCCACGCACGGAGTCAGCAGCACGAACAGCACCCCGATCAGCACCACCTGGTCGTGGGCGACGATCCGAGATAGCAGGAACACGACGACCGGGACAGCCACGAAGTTGACCACAAGGATTGTGGTTAGAAACCGCCAATCGCGAAATGCGCGCCCGATCTTCGCGAACGGTACCCCCAGAAACGTCGCGTAGAGCAGAAGGCCGAGAACGGGGTTGATCGCGATCTCCGCCGGGTGCGCAAGTTCGGGAGCCAGAAGGCCGATCCCGACGCCGGCCGCGAGCGCGGCAAGGTATAGCGGCACCTGCTGCCGCTCCATCCACTCAACGCCCGTTCGCACACTCCCATCCTGTCAGGCTTGGTCGGGATCGCAGGCGCACCTTGTATTCAGTATCGAGGAGGCCTGGCCATGAATGCGCAGCGAGAAGCGAGGATGACACTCGCAGCGCTGTCCGAGCCCGGCGACACCGTCACGGGAGCCTTGGCCGCTCGGCTCGGCTCGGCTCGGCTCGGCTCGGCTCGGCTCGGCTCGGCGGAGACCGTGCAGCTGATCACCTCGGGCGTTCGACTACCCANGTGCAGCTGATCACCTCGGGCGTTCGACTACCCAACGGCATCGACTCCGCCGAAGGCGAGCTGTGGCGACGCCGGCTGGCCCCGCGCATCAACCCCGGTCAGATCGACCGGATCGTGGCCGACGTGGAGCGTCACGACCTGCGGATGCTGACACCAGATGACATCGATTGGCCCGGCGAACTGCAGCAACTCGGCACGAGCGCGCCTCAGAACTCGCCTCCCACGGCCGAACGATCATCTCCGACGGCGCCTACGGCATCGACGAATCAGCACACCGAGCAGCCATCATGTCCTTCCCCGGTTCGACGATCGCCGTGCTCGCCACCGGCCTTGACCGCCTCTACCCAACCGGCCACGAGCAACTCTTCGAACGCATCGAACAGAGCGGCGGTCTGCTCGTCAGCGAATTCCCGCCGGGCTCCGCTCCTACTCGGTGGCGCTTCCTCCAACGAAACCGGATGCTCGCGGCCCTGTCCGGTGCGACGGTCGTCGTCGAGGCAGGCCATCGATCCGGCTCCCTGAACGTCGCCGGGCAGGCCCACGCCTTGGGTCGACCTGTCGCCGCCGTACCCGGACCGGTGACGAGCCCGGCGAGCGCCGGCTGCCATCGCCTCATTCAGGAGGGGATCGCAAGCCTCGTCGCAGATGCGCAGGACGTGACCGACCTCCTGAATTCCACGGCTTGCTTCTCCGGAGATCGGACGTTCGCATACTCGGTCACGAGACGGTTCAGCCGCACCGGTCCGGACCTGAAATTCTAAGCGGATGAGCACCCAACGACCGCCGGCCGCGCTCGGCGACGAGCTGTCCAACCTCGGAATCGGACTTCTGATGTGTGCGGCAGTGTGGGCCCTGCTGCTTCGCGCTGCGGGTACCGTCGCGGCCTGGGCGACCAGGATTGCGCAACCGGCCGGCGGTCCGGAGTCTGGGCTCGCCGTGCTTCTCGATCCAGGAAACCCGTCGATGGTGCTGCAGGCACCGGGTTTGAACCCTTTTGCATACTGAGTGACGGCGATCGTGCTGGAGAGCCTGGCATCCACTGCAGCATTCTGGTTGTAGCGCATGTTTCGAGGCTTAGCACCCAAGGTTGACCCCGACCGCATCGCCGGTATCGCGACCCGGGCTGAGGTCATCCGTGCCGCGTCGCATTCGGCCATCATGAAGCGGGCGGCGCATCTTCGGCCGCCAAGGGCGACAGCTTCAGTGCCGAGGGCTGCGTGCACCCGTACCAGATCGAGCACAACGGCGAGACAATCGAACGAAAACAGTTCGTGCCAAAAAAGATCGGCCACGACCTCGCCCACACTAATTACGAAGTCGACCGTGCACGCCACGCACCGGTGGGCGCCGAGCACGACACCCCGGCAACGCATGAGGCGGGGCCCACCCGCGCCGGTGCATCCGTTCTCGGGCTGTGAGGTCGGCGATGTCACAGTCCCGAGTCGAGTGTGCATACCGCGATCACGATGACACGTTCCGAGAGAATTCGTTGGACGATCTCGACGGGCCGCTCACTGCGGAGCCGCCGCATCCGATCAATTGGAACCTCCTCAGGGCCGACGACGCCGAGGCCGAATGGATCGAACTCAACCGCTGGGTGAACTGGCTGCGACGCACCTACGGACTGCCGGCATCCGTTCTTCCACCGTTCTGGCACCGGCACCCCGAACTCGTCTGGGAACTCAGCGCGCTGCACCTGCACTGGCTCGGCGCCTACGATCCCGACCAGCTCGGCTCAGCCCCGCTCGGCTGGCACCGTGACTTCGCGGATGCCCGCCAGCACCTCCGCGACTGGGTGGCAGTCTCAAGGACCCGACTGGAACGCGACCGGCCCACTCGGCAGACTGCTGGCCAGGTGAATTGCCTGCCGACACGGTGGAAGACGTCGTCATCGGTGATCGTGACGAGGGCTTTGTGCAGTTCGCTTCCTGCCAGGTGTCGTCGGTGACGGTGCCGGTGTGTACAGCCGCTTCCCGCACCAACTGGGTCAACGCGGACAACTTCTGATCAAAGTCGACGGCGCCGGCCCGGCTGGCTGTGCTCTGCTCCATGGACTGTCCGGCCTGACGCCCAGACAGGGTGTGCGCCGCCTGACAGTAATCGCACCCATTTTCGTTGCCCACGGCCAAGGCAATGGTCTCTCGGCTGCGGGCGTCGAAGGTTCCGTGCGCGGCGATGGTCTCGGAGATGCCGTTGTGGGCGCCGATCACGGCGGGAGCGCGAGCCATTCCGGCGTGGATGTTAAGCAGCTTACCGACCTTCTTTTCCAGCTTGACGGCGATCTCGCGCGAGTTTTCGGGGGCGTTGGCGACTGTGTGGGCGGGACTGCGGGGCATAGCGACTCCTTGTGTCGTTATTTGTGTGTCGAGAAATTTTGAGCGGGCGCGCCTGGTTCTTCGCGGTGTGGCTCAGGTGTGTTCGTCGTCGATGCGGATGCCGCTGGCCAGGTCAAACGCAACCATGGCCTTGATCCGCCAGGCCAGCGGGGAGGGCAAGGGGTAGGACCACGCTGCGTTGGTCAGGAGCTGCTCGTCGGCTGTGACGTGATACTAACGGGCGATCCCCTTCCAATAACAGAGGGTGCGCAGCCAACTCTTCTCGATCGCCGGGGCCGTGACCGACTCCCGGGGGAAGTAGTGGTTGCCCTCGAGGTAGATCGGTTTCGCTGAGCGCGCGAGGACAGTGCCATGGTAACTGGCGGTGATCATGTCGTCCTCCTGGCGATGGTCTGTAAGGCTGCGGTGTCCTGGATGATGATGCGTCCCCGGCCTTGCCGGATCAGGTTGCGGACGGCTAACTCGGCCATGGTCTTGCTGGTCGCCTCCCGGGTCGCGCCGAGCCGGCCGGCGAGTTGTTCAGGGGTGAGTGTGACGACCGCTGCGTGGCCGAACCGGGGTGGGGGCGCTGCCGCCGCGAGTTTGACCAGGGTGCTCGCCACCCGGGCCACCAGGGGGGGCAAGGCAAGGTCGGTCAGGCGCTTCTCGAGCCGGACGACCTGTTCGCCCAGCAGTCGGGAGATTCGAACGGCAATGCGCGGGTCGGACAGGAGGAACCGTTCGACCTCGGCAACGCTGAGCTGAGGGTGGCAGATCGCCGAGTCTTCGATGGCTTCGGCATAGTTGTCGTACATCCGCTGGCCGACCAGCAGCATCTCCCCAAATACAGCTCCGGGTTCGACGATGGCCATGGTCAACGCCTTGCCGTCCTCGGTGACCTGGAAGACACGAACCCGACCCACATTGAGGATGAACAGGGTGGTAATCGGCTGGCTCTGCGAGAAGACGAGGTCGCCAGCCTAAAACATCCGGGCCGGCGCCATGAGGTCCATGGCCGCGATTTCGGCCGTACTCAGGTCCGCAAACAGGTCAACCTCGGTGAGGCAGCTGAACGGTTCTGCGGGTCCAAGCATCAACGGGTTAGCCTCTCGTACGTGCGGTGCCCACGGGCGCCGGTCCCCGGATGGAGTGGCGATCAGGTCGACTCCGCAGCTTTCATTCATGCCGACCTTTGAGCACACCAACGGCCGTGAGTCCTAGAATAGTCCCGTAGATCAGGTGCCCCATCAGGGAGAGGACGCTGGTCATGTCGACGCTGAACATCGGCATACCCAGCATCAGGGGCATCATCACCAGAGGTCCGAGAACCCACCAGATGGCACCGTAGACCAGCCCGACGAGGACGCCGCGGCCGGACCCGGTAAGCAGCCAGTTGCCGAATAGCACGGTCAGACCCAGGCCGATCACGATCGAGATCATCAGGTGCATCGCGAAGCCGACCCAGGCGGACGAAGACCCGACCATCGATGCAATGACGGGCAGCATGCCCATCAGTGCCATCATCATGCCGAAGACCACGCCGCCGGCCAGCCCGCCAACCACGCCGGCCAGGATGCGCCGGCCCAACGGGGCAGCGACGGTGCGGGGATGTTGTGCGCCAGTGTTGGAAGCGGACATTGAAGTAAACCTTTTTTCCCTAGCGAAATGTACCTCTAGCCAGAAAGCTAAGCGCCAGGCCGCCTCGAGTTCTGCGATCTGGGACACACAACCCCCGTGTTTTTTTCAGCCTCGTGTCCGAACAGGCCGCACCCCTGCTGGAGGGAATGCGGCCTGCCTGACACAACGAACCGGTGTTATTCGGTGACCTGGACGTCCTTCCAGAACGCGACGTAGTTGCTGTAGTCCCGGCCGACCCGAGCGAAGGACTCCGGATAGGGAGTGGGGTAGCTGAAGGCGCGGTCCTGCAACACGCTTCCACCGTCCTTCACACCGAAATACTGGCAGTCGCCCTTCCACGCGCAGGTATACGGTGTCGCGCTGGTGACCAGCAGGTCGGAGTTGACGCTTTGGGGCGGGAAATACCAGTTGCCTTCGATTTTGATGAGCTGGTCCTGGGGTGCTTCGGCGAGCACCGTGCCGTTGAGTACTGCCTTCATGGGAGTAAACCTTTCGTCCGCGAAATATCTATCCACGAACTGTAGATCTTCCCTGCGCGGAGTTCTGCGATCTGGAACAGATAATCCCCAATTCGTCGTTTACGGGATCGTGGCCGCCACTACCTGGATGTGGCCGCCCCGCACGGATTCGTGCTGCACCTGCACGCCCTCACGCTCCAGAACGGTCCACGGCCACGCCGCCAGGTCGGCACCGCCGACCGCTGCGGCCAGCCGCACGAGCGGCGAGAACACGCGGGCGCGGCCCACGGGCAGCTGCATGTCGACGATGCCGGCGCGGCCCCCGGGCGAAAGTAACGCCCGCATCCGGTCCCAGGCCGGGTGCCAGTCGTCGAAGACGCTCATCGCGTAGCTCGAGAAAACAGCGTCGACGTGCCCGCCCGACGCTGCCGGCAGCTCCTTCGCGACGACACTCGGGTTGAAGGTGGTGGCATCCGCTTTGATCAGGCGAACGGATGTCCACCCGTTGGCTTCCACGCGGCGGCGGGCTATCTCGAGCATTTCCGGGCTGCGGTCGAGCCCGATGACGGTGCCCGAGGGCCCGGCGGCGTCGACGAGCAGGGCCAGGTTCAGCCCGGTGCCGCAGCCGAGGTCCAACACCGTGTCGCCGGCACGCAGCGCCAGCAGCGCCACACCCAATTCTCGGCCGGCTCGGTAGACGCAGCGTTCTCCGGAGAGCGCGTCGTAGAACTTGGCCGCGGCCTCGTAGACGTTCACCATGGTGCAGACCTAGCCTTTCGTTCCGGTCAGCCTAATCAGCCTCGGCGTCCTTCGACGCACCCGGTTACCGTCTACGCTCGCAGTCATGAGCGAAACGAACGAATGGGACCTGGTCGTCATCGGGGGCGGGACGGCCGGCCTCGTCGCCAGCCGCACCGCGGCCAGCTTCGGATCGAGCGCGCTCCTGATCGAAGACAACCGTCTCGGCGGGGATTGCCTGTGGACCGGCTGCGTGCCCTCCAAGTCCTTGATCGCTGCCGCGGATGCCGCCACGACGGCTCGATCCTCAGCTCGCCTCGGAGTGAGCGCGAGCCACGTCGTCGTCGACTTCGCCCAGGTTATGGCGCACGTACACGACGCGATGCACGAAATCGCCCCGGTTGATTCCGCGGAGTCGCTCGAGCGGGACAACATCGAGGTGGTGCTCGGCCGGGCACGCTTCACCGGCCCCGACACCGTCGACGTTAACGGCCGCGAACTCCGGTTTCGGCAGGCCCTGATCGCCACCGGCGCCACACCTGCCCTGCCGGTCATCCCCGGAATCGACGCGGTCGATCTACTGACCAGCGAAACATTCTGGGACCTGCGTACCCTCCCCGAGCGGCTCGTGGTGCTCGGCGGCGGCGCGATCGGCTGTGAGATCGCCCAGGCGATGGCCCGGCTCGGCTCGGCCGTGACGCTCGTTCACCGCGGGCCACGCATCCTGTCCAAGGAAGACGAACGGGCCAGCACCATCATCCAGGCCGCGCTCCTCGCGGACGGCGTCGACGTGCGCACAACTTCCACGGTGACCGGGGTTTCCTCGGCCGACCGCCGCTCGGGCACGCTCACCCTCAGCGACGGAAGTACCCTTGCGTTCGACCGAGTGCTCGCGGCTCTGGGCCGCCGCTCGAACACGACCGGACTAGACCTGCAGCGGGTGGGGGTGCGACTCGATTCCTACGGCAACGTCCTGGTCAGCTCTCGGCTGCGCACCTCCAACCCGCGCATCTGGGCTGCCGGAGACGTGACCGGGCTGCCGCAGTTCACCCACACCGCCGGGGTAAACGCCAGCGTCGCCGCGACCAACGCGATCCTCGGCCTGACCCGCAGCTTCGACACTGCGGCGATCCCCCGGGTCACGTTCACCCACCCCGAGGTGGGCGCCGTCGGCCTGCAAACCCAGGATGCCGCAACCCGGGGCTACCGCATCGTCACCCGCGACCACCAGCACGTCGACCGAGCCGTGACGGAGGCACAAACGGATGGTTACACGCAGCTGGTCGTCGACAAGCGCGGTCGGGTGCTCGGCGGCACCGTGGTCGGTCCCCGAGCCGGGGAGACCCTCGGCGAGATCTCTCTGGCGGTGAAGAACCGGCTCACCACGAGTGATATAGCCGGCACCACCCACGCCTACCCCACCTACAACGACGGTCTCTGGAATGTGGCCGTGGCCGATGTGCGCCACCGACTGGGCTCCGGCCTCGTTCTCACGGCGACCCGCACTCTACGGCGGCTGCGGAGCGCTCGTCTGCGCTGATCGTCAGGAGTGAGCTCGAGAGCGAGGCTGGGCGTCAGCGCAGCGCCCGATAGCCGGCGAACATCCGCTGTACCGCGCTGATGCCCACGAAAACGGCCCAGACCACCGCTATCTGCCAGGCGACGAACGGGAAGATCAGCCACAGGCTGTGCACGATGATAGTCTCCGTGCCCGCAGCGATGCGGCCGAGAAACGACAGAGAGCGCCCGTCATCGATCTGGCGGTTGGTGCGTTCGGCGATCGAGGAGAACGCTAGAAACGCGCCGCCGTTGAGGTAATACCCGACAAGGACGAGCACGAACGGCCACCACGGGGCGTCGAATCCCGCGGTGGCCCCGACACCGACCCCGAAGACGGTGAAGCCGTAGACGGTGAAATCGGCGACGATGTCGAGGAAACCGCCGGCCTCGCTGTGGCCGGTCTCGCCGTCCGCGGCGTCAGCGCGTTCCCGTCGCAACCGGGCCAGGGAGCCGTCGAGGCCGTCGAAGACGCGGGAGACCAACCAGAGCGCGAGCGAGACCCACCATAGCTGGGCGGCCGCCGTCGCCGCGCTGCCGAGGCCCAGGACCAGACCGGCGATGGTCAGCCGGTCGGGCGTGATCCAGGCACGGTCGAACGCCAGCGCGGCGAGCGCCCGGCGCAGGGAGGTGTCAAACATCCGCTTCGTCCCCGGGAACAGCAGAAGTCCCGGCCTGCGGTACCTCGTCGGCCGCCCGGGTGGTGCGACGTGCCCGGTTGGCGAAGAACAGCCCGATCACTGTCAGGCCGCCGAGAACGCCAACGGCGAGCCAGAACGGCCAGCCCAATTCGAAGCCGAAGGCCCCGATGGCGACATAGGCCAGGGTGCCCGGGATGATTCCCAGGGCCGTGCCGATCGCGTAGTCGCCGCGTCGTACCGCGGTCAGGCCGGCGGTGTAGTTGATGACAGTGAACGGCAGCACGGGAATGAGCCGGGCGCCGATGACCGTGGCGAGTCCCTGACGACGGAGCAGTGCGTCGACGCGGGCCACCCGGGCGCCCGTGAACCGTTCGACCGCGTCGCGGCCGAGCGAGCGCCCGATCACGAAGGCGAGCGTCGCCCCGAGCAGGGCGCCAAGGTAGACGAGAAGCGCTCCGCCAGCGAACCCCCAGGTCAGCCCGGCGGCCATGCTGAGCACGTTCTTCGGCATGGGCGTGAGGGTGAGGGCCGCATAGCCCAGGACGAAGAAGAGGACCCCCACGGTTCCGGCGCTGGCGGCGGCGGCCCGAATCTGATCGACGCTGGGCACCGGCACCACGATTCCTACCACGATCACCGCAACGATGAAGATTGCGAGCACGACGAGGCGCCACAGTGCTCTCCGGCGGCCCGTCAGTGAGGCCGAAACGGAGGCCGGAGTACTCCCGGGGTCTTCCCTGTGGCTGCTTAACTGGTCCTCCCGGTGGAATAGATGCTTTCTTCCGCGGCTTACCCGAGTCGAGCAGCATCGGTCGCTCTTCGTGATTCAACCGGTCACTGCCCGATCCTGTTCCGCTCGAATGGAGACAAACCGATGCATCTCGCCCTGACCCCGCGCCGCCGTCGGGGTTCCCGCCGAGCCCGAGCCGGCATGCTCGTGGGCCTCGGCACTGCCGCGGCCCTCACGCTAAGCGCGTGCGCCGCTCCCGCCCGCGAGGGTACCCGCAGCACGTTCGGCAGCTGGGCCGACGTCGTCAGTGCGGCCCAGGGCCAGACCGTCAGACTGTGGATGTACGGCGGTGACACGCAGGCTAACGCCTACATCGACGAGGTGCTCGCCCCGGCCGTGGCCGCCGAGGGCGTCACCCTGGAGCGGGTGCCAGTGACCGACACGAGGGACGCGCTCAACCGGGTTCTCTCCGAGCGGCAGGCCGGGAGTACCGACGACGGCACGGTCGATCTGGTGTGGGTGAACGGCGACAATTTTCGCACGGGGAAGGAAGCCGGGGCGTGGCTATGCGACTGGACGGGCCTGATGCCCAACCTGGCTCTGACCAGAGCTGACGACCCGCTCCTCACCAACGATTTCGGTACCCCCGTGGACGGCTGCGAGGCCCCGTGGTGCAAAGCCCAGTTCACCTTCGTCTACAACTCCGACGTCATAGTGGACCCGCCGACCACGCTGGAGGGCGTCCTCGAGTGGTCCCGGGCGTATCCGGGTCGTTTCACCTACCCGGCGCCGCCGGACTTCACCGGATCCGTTTTCACCCGCGAGGTTCTCTACAGCGTCTCCGGCGGGTACGAGAACGTTCCCGTCGTGTTCGATCAGGCCGCCTACGACGCGTTGACGCCGGCCCTGTTCGACCGGCTGAGCGATCTGGCACCGTCGCTCTGGCGGCAGGGCAGCACCTACCCGGCGAACGAACAGGAACTGGGCAAGCTCTTCGCCGACCGTCAGATCGACCTGACCATGACCTACGGCCCGGCCACCCTGACCGACCTCGTCGAGGACGGCACCTTCCCGCCGGGGACCCGGGTGCTCACGCTGGAGGAGGGGACCGTGGTTAACGCCAGTTTCCTCAGTATCCCCGCTAACGCAGCATCGTCAGCCGGCGCCATGGTCGTCACCAACGTCGCCCTGTCGGTGGAGCAGCAGCTGGCGAAGGCGAACCCGACGACGTGGGGCCAGTTCACGGTGCTCGACCGGGACGCCCTCACCCCAGAGGACCGGGCGAAGTTCGACTCATTGCCGTCCTCCCCCGTGGTGCCGCCGTACGACGTGCTCTCGAGGAACGCCAACCCCGAGCTGGCGGCGGCCTGGGTGCCCCTGCTCGATGAGGGCTGGCTCACCTCCGTGCTCGCCGGCAAATAGCCGCCGAGTCAGTCCGATGACACCGACCACACGCGGCACGCCGAGCAGGGAAGCGACGTCGAAGCGCAGGGCACGGATGCGCAGCGCCTTCCTGGTGTTGCCTGCTATGGTCCCGGCCGTGTTCGTGGTCGTCGGCGGGGTCGGCGCGGCCGCGCTGCAGAGCCTGGGGCTCATGCCGCTGGTCGGACCCGTGCGGCTCAGCCTCGATGCCTACACCGGTCAGGCCAACGAGCTGATCCGTGCACTCGGACTCTCCCTGGCCATCGCGCTGGCCTCAACCGTGATCGCCGCGCTCGTGGGAATGGCAACGGCGCTTCTAATCGTCGACGGTCAGTGGTGCGGCCGCATCGTGGCGGCGACCAGCGCCGCCACGGTGACCATCCCGCACCTGATCGGGGCCGCTGCCGTGGGAATGCTTCTGGCCGACTCCGGCCTGCTCACCCGGGTGCTCGGCGTGCCGGCAGAGCTCTGGTCGGCGACCCCTGGTGGATAGCCGTGGTCGCCGAGTACGCGTGGAAGGAATCCGCCTTCATCGGACTGGTTGTCGCCGGAACACTGATCACCCGCGTCGCCCGCTTCGATGAGACGGCAGCGATGCTGGGCGCGGGACGCTGGCCGAGGTTTCGCTTCGTGATGTTGCCGCTGGCCCTGCCTGCCTTGGCCATCTCGTCGACGATCGCGTTCGTGTACACACTGGGCTCCTACGAGGTGGCCTGGCTTCTCGGGCGCACGTACCCGGAGCCCCTCGCGGTGATGGCCCTGCGTCTGTTCAATTCCGTGACGCTCACCGCCCGGCCTGAAGCCGCCGCGGCGGCTGTGCTCAGCACCCTGGTTTCCTTCCTGGTCGTCGGCCTCTGTTTCCGGGCACTGCGGAAAACGGCGGTGTAGCGACGACGGGCGAGCGGATCCGTCTGCTGGGAGACTCCGGCAGCACGCTGACGCGCTCTCGCGGCCCAAGCCGGCTGGTGCGCATCCTCACTTCGATGCTCGTCGCCGCATGGTTCCTACTGCCCTTCGCGCCGCTCGTGCTGTGGGCTTTCGCCGATCGGTGGTCCTTTCCGGCGGCGGTGCCCACCGCGTGGGGGTTCGACGGCGTCGAGAGCGCGATTGCCCAGGGGGCGGTGCCGGCGCTCGGGGCGTCGCTCGTCCTCAGCCTGATCGTGGCGATCGTCGCGACGCCGCTCGGGGCGGCTGCCGCCCGAGCGCTCACGTTCGGGGACGTGCCTTGGCCGCGAGCGGTCGGCGCCCTACTGCTCGCCCCCATCGCCCTGCCGCCGTTCGCGGCCGTCCTGGGTCTGAACGTTATCCTTCTGCGCGCCCAGATCCCCCGTTACCTTGTTTGTAACCTCGGATGGTGTGAGTATCTGAGGGAGTTGGCCTGTCGGGTCCGGCATGATTGTTGCCC
>NZ_PJJK01000068.1:0-20010 GCF_002929785.1 Cryobacterium sp. Y62
GGCGTCGAGGATAGCCTGCAGTCCGCTGCCACAGCGGCGGTCGACCTGCACGCCGCCGACGGTGACCGGCAGGCCGGCGTTAAGCGCGGCAACCCGAGCGACCGGCGCGGCCTCGGCCGAGGGATAAGCCTGGCCAAAGATGACGTCATCGACGACGGCACCATCGAGGCCGGTGCGTTCCATCAGCGCGGCGATGACCGCCGCCGCCAGGTCGGCCGGCGCGACGGTCTTGAAAGCGCCGCCGAACCGGCCGATCGGGGTGCGCAGCGGCTCACAAATGACGACCTGGCGCAGTGTGGTGGGTCTCANGCGACCTGGCGCAGCTCACTCATTCGTTGGCTCCGAGCAGGGTCGTGATCGTGGTCGGCGGGGTCGGTACCAGCAGGGTCGCCTCGGTGGCGGCCTGTACCTCGTCGACGGTCACGCCGGGCGCGACCTCGCGCAGCACGAGTCCCTCGGGAGTGACGTCGATCACGGCGAGGTCGGTGATGACACGGGTCACGACGGCCTTGCCGGTCAGGGGCAGGTCGCAGACCTGCTTGATCTTGAACTCGCCGGTCTTGGTGACGTGTTCCATCACGACGATCACGGTGTCGGCGCCGTGCACGAGGTCCATCGCGCCGCCCATGCCCTTGATCATCTTGCCGGGCACCGCCCAGTTGGCGATGTCACCGACGACGCTCACCTGCATGGCGCCGAGCACGGCCACGTCGATCAGGCCGCCGCGGATCATGCCGAAGCTCTGTGCGGAGTCGAAGTAGGCGGCGCCAGGGTTGACGGTGACGGTTTCCTTGCCGGCGTTGATGAGCTTGGGGTCGGCCTCACCCTCCCACGGGTAGGGTCCAACACCGAGCACCCCGTTTTCGGAGTGCAGCACCACGTGCACACCGTCGGGCAGAAAGTTTGGAATGAGCGTCGGCAGGCCGATGCCCAAATTAACATATGAATCGGGGGCTAGTTCCTGAGCGGCGCGGGCCGCCATCTCGTTGCGCGTGAGAGTCATCAGTTCGCTCCAATTTCAGACGAAGGCCGCGGCCGCGTCGACATCTTCTCGATCGGCAGTTCGGCGGCGTCCACCGCGCCGAGCTGCACGATGCGGTTCACATAAATGCCGGCGAGGTGCACCGCGTCCGGGTCTATCTGGCCCGGTTCGACCAGCTCGTCAACCTCGGCGATGGTGATGCGGCCGGCCATGCCGGCGACCGGATTGAAGTTACGGGCCGATTTCTCGAACACCAGGTTGCCGTGCCGGTCGCCCTTGGCAGCACGCACCAAGGCATAGTCGGTGATAATGGCCTCTTCGAGCACGTACTCTTTCTCACCACCCAGCGAAGAGAAGCGCCGCGTTTCCTTCGGCGGCGAAGACACGGTCACCTCACCGTCGGGGCCGTAGCGCCACGGCAGGCCTCCATCGGCGACCATGGTGCCAACGCCGCTCGCGGTGAAGAATGCCGGAATTCCGGTGCCGCCGGCCCGCAACCGCTCGGCCAGGGTACCCTGCGGGGTGAGTTCAACCTCAAGTTCACCACCGAGGTAACGGCGAGCGAAGTCCTTGTTCTCGCCGATATAAGAGGCGATCACCCGGCTGATGCGGCCCTCGCGGAGCAGTTCACCAAGCCCCCAGCCGTCGACGCCGCAGTTGTTCGAGGCGACGTGCAGGTTGGTGCTGCCGAGTGCGAGCAGCGCGCGAATGAGCACGATCGGCACGCCGACCAGACCGAAGCCACCGACGGCCAGCGAGGCCCCGTCGGGAATGTCAGCGACGGCGGCCGCGGCGGAGGGATAGGTTTTGTCCATGGTTCGTAGTCCTTTAGCTTGGCCGAATAGTGGAATCTTGAGCAGCCGTATCGAGCCCGGCAAAGGTATCGCGGGCTACGGCAAATGCGGCGTTGGCCGCGGGAACGCCCGCATAGATCGCGGTGTGCAGAATAGCTTCGCTGATCTCGGCCCGGCTCAGCCCGTTGGTCAGGGCCGCGCGCACGTGCATCGCGAGCTCGCCTTCATGCCCGCCGGTCACGAGAGCGGCGATGGTCAAGAAGCTACGGATACGGCGGTCGAGGCCCGGTCGCGTCCACACTTCGCCCCAGGCATAGCGGGTGATGAAGTCCTGAAACACGGCGGTTTCGGGGGTGATAGCAGCGGTGGCCGCGTCGACGTGCTTATCGCCGAGGACCGCGCGACGCACGAGCATGCCGTCATCATAAGCGGCTGCCGCGGTGCGGTCAGGAGAAGGGAGCTCGGCCGGTCGCGGCGCGGCAGGTACCGTTGCACCGCCCCGACCTAATCCAGCCGAAGCCTGGGCTACCCACTCCCCCAGCAGCGCGCCAACCTCAATCGGCTGCTCGAGCGCCGGCAGGTGCGCGACCCCGGCGATCTCCACGACCCGGGCGCCGGGAATGTGCGCCGCCAGTTCCTGCAACTGCACGGTCGGAGTCACCGTATCGAGTTCACCCGACACGCACAGGACGGACGTGCGGATGCCGCCGAGGGCATCCGTTTGATCGAAAATAGCGAGCGCCTCGCAGGCGAGCGCATAGGATTCGTCGTCGATGTCGAGCAGCTGATCGAGCGCATGAGAACCGGCTTTGGGGTCACGGCCAAGAAAATCGGGGGCAAACCAGCGGGCGGCGCTGCCGGCGATGAGCGAGGGGGTACCGCTCGCGCGCACGGCGGCGGCCCGAACGGTCCAGGCCTCGTTCGTGCCGATTTTAGCGCCGGAGCAGAACATCGCGAGGCTGGTCAGGCGGCTCGGGTGGTTCACAGCCAAGGCGAGGCCGATGGCACCGCCGAGCGAGATTCCGGCGTAGTGAAAGCTGTCGACGCCCATGGAGTCGACCAGGCCAACGACGGCGTCGGCGAGCTCCTCGATCGTGAACGATGCCGTCGCACGAGGACTGAAACCGTGCCCGGGCAGATTGAAGCGAAGCACCCGGTGGGTGGCCGCGAGCGTCGGCGCGACGCTCGCCCAGAGGTCGGCCGTGGTGCCGAGCGAGGGGCCGAGAACAATGAGCGGCGCGTTGACCTCGCCGGTGGCCGCCGGCTCGATGGTGCAGAGAATGACGGGCTGGCTCATGAGATCCTTAACGATTGTTCGAGAGTGCATTGGCATTCACGTCGACGGAATCGCCTGGTCGAACGGCATCCATTCGCTGACGAAAGCTGCGCACGACGCGGTCGATACCCGCCGCGGACTGGCCCGGCTGGCCCTCATAGCTGAAGGCCGCCCAGATCTGCGCACGCAGGGCGTCGGAACAGCCCTCGGCAATCAGAATGCTCGCCAGCACCACCTGCAGCGGCCGGTTGGTGGCAAATGCTTCCTGCGAAGCACGCTCGACCAGCGCGAAGGCGGTGGTTTTACCGACAGTTTCGGCCAGAATCGTGGTGACTCGCTCGCTGAACACGAGTCCGTCGGTGAGGTCGAGGTTGGCACGCATGCGATCCGGGTCGACGTCGAGGCGAGCGGCGAGCGACGCGGCACCGGTAACGGCTGAAATCGTGAGCCGTTCGAGCACCCGCAACGACTGCCATTCGGCATGCCAGGCCCCGCTCGGACGCTGGTCTTCGGCCAGCATGCTGCCATAGAGAGTGGATGCAAGTCCCGGCGTCTGCAGCGCAGCCGCCGTGATCAGCACGGACGACACCGGATTGCGTTTGTGCGGCATGGCGCTGGATCCACCCTCGCCGGGGGCGAGGCGTTCGCTGACCTCGGCAATTTCGGTGCGAGACAGCACCGACACGTCGAGGGCAAAGGTGCCAGCGACACCGGCCGCTGCGGCCAGCACGGAGGCGAGTTCGGAGATGACGACCCGGTTAGTGTGCCAGCTGAGTCGCGGCACGATTAAGCCGACGTGGTGGGCGAACCGGTCCATGACCGTGTCCAGTGCCTCGGCGGCATCGGCTTCGCCGCGCCGGGCCCTGGCGATTTCAGTGAGTACGGCGAGGTTGCCGACCGCGCCGCCGAGTTGCACGGGCAGGGTGTCACGAATGCCATCCAGGCGGGCGACGATGAGCAGCACGGCGTCGAGCCAGCCAGCCGCGACAAAGCCGAAACTCGTCGGTGACGCCTGCTGGCCGAGGGTACGACCGCTCATCACGGTGCCGCGATGTTTCTCGGCGAGGTCGGCGAGCGTCCCGCCGAAGGAATCGAGCTGGTCAATGACATCACAAGCCACCCGGCGGGCCACGATCATCGCGGCCGTGTCAAGGATATCCTGGCTGGTCGCACCGACGTGAATATGGTCGGATGCTCCGGCCCGCACCCGTTCGGCGGCGCGGCCGAGATGTTTCACGAACGGAATCACCGGGTTGCCGCCGCCCCTGGCCTCGATGGCGATCGCACCGAGGTCGAATTGGCTCGCATCCCCGAGCGCGTCGCAGACCGCGAGCATCCACTCGGGGGCAAGTTCGGCGTCGACAAGCGCTCGCGTGAGCGCAAGCTCAGCATCGACCATCGCCTGCAGCCAGGCCTGATCACTGGTCAGCTCAGACTCCCGAGTGCCGTGGCTGAGCGGGTTGAGCAGTCCGACATCGAAAGTGTGGTTCGGTTCAGTCATTGAAGTCCAGGAACACCGTCTCGTTCTCGCCCTGCACGTGAATATCGAAGCGGTAGGACTCGGCTCCCGCGACGACTCCCTCCGACACGCAGATGAGCGTGTTCCGGCGGTCGGCCGGCAGGCTGCTGAGCACGGCATCGGTCGCGTGTAGGGCGGAGTCCTCAGCGAAGTAAGCCCGGGTGAACAGGTGGTGGGTGACTCCACGAGCAAACACCGTCACGAGAATGTAAGGTGCTGCCGCGCCGGCCGCGCCGGGCTTGAGCGTCGTGAAGGTGTAATTGCCGGCGATCGTGGTCGCACAGCGACCGAAGCCGGTGAAGGTAAAACCGTCGCGGTCGATGCTGCCGAGTTCGCGGCTGAGCACGCCGCTCTCGTCGGCCTGCCAGATCTCAAGCAGGGCGTCGAGAATCGGCTCGCCGGCGCCGTCAGTGACGGTGCCATGAAAGCGGATGGCACGGGGATGATACCCGGGGACCAGCTCCGGCCCGCCCTCAAAGGGCAGGGCATAGCCGTAGAACGGACCGATCGTCTGCGACGGGGTCTGCAGAGCATGCCTCTGCGGGGTGGTAGTCTGCACGGCGACAGCTACTGCGGCAAGGTCAGTCATGGGCTTCTTCGCTTTCCATCCAAGTGGATACTCTTGGGATCGATCCGGTGCGCACGAGGTCAGTCATGGGCTTCTTCGCTTTCCATCCAAGTGGATTTGGGTCCGGTGAGCACGATATCCCAGGTGTAGCCGAGCGAGAATTCGGGCACGCTCAGGCTGTGGTCGTACTGCCCGACCAGGCGGGCGCGGGCATCAGCTGAGGCAATCGACTGGTAGATCGGGTCGAGCGCGAACAGCGGGTCGCCCGGAAAATACATCTGGGTGATCAGACGCTGCGTGAACGCGGTGCCGAACAGGGAAAAGTGGATATGGGCGGGTCGCCACGCATTGACGTGATTTTTCCACGGGTATGGTCCTGGTTTGATCGTGGTGAACGAGTACTCACCGTTCTCACCGGTGATAGCACGGCCGACTCCGGTGAAATTGGGGTCGAGCGGTGCCGGATGCTGATCGCGCTTGTGCACGTAGCGTCCGCCGGCATTAGCCTGCCAGAGTTCGATCAGCTGGTGTCGCACCGGGCGGCCCTCGCCGTCGAGCACCCGGCCGCCAACGGTGATCCGTTCACCGATCGGCTCGCCGGAGTGTTGAATGGTGAGGTCGCTCTCCAGGCTGTTCACGTCGGTGTGGCCGAAGGCGGGTGAGACCCGTTCGACCTCTTCCGGGTCGACGCGCACGAGCTCGTGGGTGGGGTGGCGCAGCACGGAACTGCGGTACGGGGCGTAGTCGCGGCGCGGCTGGCGCTCGGGCGAGCCGCCGGCGGCGACGCGGGCTGCGGCATCCGCTTCGATCGCTTCGATCTCGGCGGTGATATCGTCCTGGCTTGCCGCGCCGGTGCCGGCGCGCGGGGATGTCTGAGTCATGGTGTCCTCGTATCGATTAGAGCAGGAGGCCGGTGTACTGCTCGGCGAGCATGCGCTGGGCGAGCGGCGAATGGGTGACGTAGTCGAGCTGGCCGAGCTGGCTGCGGTAGTCGAAAGCGCCGGACTGCAGGTCGCCGGGGCTCGTGTGCAGCATCTCGGTCATCCAACGGGAGAACTGCTGCACCCGCCACTGCCGCGCCAGCGCGGTGTCGCTGTAGCCGGCCAGAAGCGTCTCGTCGTTGGCGTAGAACGCGGTGAGCGCGCTCGCGAGCTGGGTGACGTCGGAGATGGCCGAGTTGAGACCCTTCGCACCGGTGGGCGGCACGATGTGGCCGGCGTCGCCGACCAGAAACAGGTTGCCGTAGGCCAGGCGTGAAGCCACAAAGCTGCGCATCGGGGTGATCGATTTGTCGGTGATCGGGCCTTCGTTCAGGGTCCAGCCGGGGGTACCCAGCCGGGTGTGCAGCGCCTCCCAGATGCACTCGTCGGACCAGTTCTTGATATCGTCGGCCGGGTCGACCTGCAGGTAGAGGCGGGAGACGACCGGCGAACGCATCGAGAGCATCGCGAAACCGTCTTCGTGCAGAGAATAGATGAGCTCGTCCGAGGAGGGTGCAACGTCGGCCAGGATACCGAGCCAGGCGTAGGGGTAGCTGCGATCGAACAGGGTGATCTCATCGGCCGGAATCGACGCCCGGCAGATGCCGTGAAAACCGTCGGCGCCCACAACGAAGTCAGCGTTAATGGTGTGCGTTTCGCCATCATGCACAAAAGTTACGCTCGGGTTCTTGGTGGTCAGGCCGAGGGCGGCGACCTCGGAGGCTTCGTAATAGATCGTCGATCCGGCGTCGGTGTGCGCGGTGACGAGGTCTTTGACGACCTGTTGCTGTCCGTACACGGTGACCGTGCGGCCGATCAGCTCGTTAAAGTTCACATTGTGGCGCTCTCCGGCATATTGCAGAAAGATTCCGTCGTGCTGCAGGCCCTCGGATGCGAGGCGGTCGCCTAGTCCGAGCCGGGTCAGGGTTTCGACCGACCCGTGTTCCAAAACACCGGCACGGATGCGGCTAAGCACGTACTCCTGCGAACGATTTTCCACGACGATCGAGTCGATTCCGGCGTCACGCAGGGCCCAGCCCAGCAAGAGACCGGCGGGACCGGCGCCGATGATGGCGACGCGAGTGTTTTCGTGGGGCACAGGTTCTCCTAGCGACGATGACAGGGTGTGTTGTCTTCAGTGTGCTGTACCGGTCAGGGGTCCGATGCCCTTCTTCCACTCAGTGAAAGTGTCGACAATCTGCCATTGTTCACGACTGTTGGGCACGCCGATAGCCGAGAGCCCGGCTGACGCCCTGCGCGGCCAGTCGTACCGCTCTCTCCTGCTCAGGGTCGACGGTGTCGGTCGTGCGAGTGACGATCGACACGGCCGCCACGACCTGGCCGGTGCGGTCACGAATGGGCGCGGCAATCGAGCTCGACCCTGCCGTCATCTCCTCCGACATGCGGGCCAGGCCGAGCAGCCGGATCTCGGCCAACCGCTGGCGTACCGCCTCTGGCTCGGTGACCGTGCGCGGCAGAAAGCGTTCCAGGCTCGCAGCGAGATACTGCTGCACCACGTCCGTCGGAGCGTACGCCAGCAGCACCAGCCCCACCCCGGTCGAGTGCAGCGGTAGGCGAGCGCCGACCCGCGAGATCAAGCGAACCGCGTGGTGGCCCGAGAGCTTCTCCAGATACAGTGCGTCGCGCCCGTCGAGGATGGCGAGGTGCACGTGTTCCCGCGTCGTCTCATACAGGTCTTCCAGGTAGGGCAGCGCGATCGTGCGCAGGTTTCGGGCGGTCGGCGTTTGCACCCCGAGCTCCCACAGCTTCATGCCGAGGGAGTACTGCCCATTCTCGTGCTTGCTCAGGCCGCCCCAGCTCACCCACTCGGCGACGAGACGATGCGTGGTGGAGAGCGGCAGGCCAGCGCGCTGGGCGATGGTCGTCAGGGTCAGGGTGCGCGACGTCGCCCCGGCTGGCGCTGCAAACGCATCGAGAATGGCGAAGAGTCTGGCCGCGACGGAACGGTCGTCGACGGGCGCAATCGTTCCGGCTGCGCTGCTGCCAGCGTCGCTATTTCCGCCCGCATCGGCACCGACCGTGCGCTTCAATGCTGGTTTGCCGCTCATTAGTCCACACGCTACATCGATCCGACCAGAACTTCCACTGAATGGAAGCAACTATTTAACCGCCGATGAGGATGGCTAGTCTCCGATGACACCCAATCGATCTTTTCAACAATTGACGTTGCCAAAGACTGAGTCTCGCCCCGCCACAGAAGTACCACCTGCACGACAACACAATGGAGTGACATGAAGAAAATACTCATGATCGGACTTGCCGCGGCATCCGTCATCGCCCTCAGCGCCTGTTCAGCCGGTGCCGACACCACTGCACCAGCCAAAAGCGACGCACTCACCCCCGTCACCGTGGGCGTCATTCCCATAGTCGACACCGCACCGATTTGGCTCGGCAAGGAAAAGGGCTTCTTCTCCGCCGAGGGCCTTGACCTCACCGTCCAGGTCACCACCGGCGGCGCCGCCGCCGTCCCTGGCGTGGTCTCGGGCGACTATGAATTCGCATTCGGCAACCTGGTCTCGGTCATGGTGGCCAGAGACCAGGGCCTCGACCTCCGCTATGTCGCCAACGGCAACTCGACGGCCGGCTCGCCCGACTTCGGAGCGGTCATCGTTCCCGGGGATTCCCCGATCATGTCGGCCGCAGACCTCGCCGGGAAGACCGTTTCCGTCAACAATCTGCAGAATATCGGCGACACGACGATCCGTCAGATCGTTGAGGACGACGGCGGAGACTCCTCAGGCATCCAATTCGTTGAAGTCGGCTTTCCGGATGCCGAGGCAGCAGTAGAGAACAGCCAGGTCGATGCGGCCTGGATTCTTGCTCCTTTCCTCGACTCTGCAGTCGCCAACGGCGCCCGAGTAATTTCGTACAACTTCTCGGCGTTCGACACCAACCTCGATATCGCTGGCTATTTCGCGAATGGCGACACCATCAGCAACGATCCTGACCTCGTGACGAAGTTCCAAACCGCGATGAACAAGTCCCTCGAGTACGCCCAAGCCAACCCCGACGAGGTGCGCCAGATCGTGACCACATACACGAAGATGACGGCCGATCAGCTCACGGACATGGTCCTGCCGGAGTTCCGGGTTGACTTCAACGTCGACGCAGCCACGAAGCTCGGCGATGCAGCCGTCAGGTTCGGAACTCTGTCGGCAGCGCCTGACCTTGGCGTGATGCTGCCGTAGCGCACCATCACATCGGTATCAGAGCGCACTGCGAACGGATGAGGAACAGCAGAATGTCAATGAAACACCTGAACGGCCCCGCGCTGGGGGCTGCGGGCATCCTGCTATTCCTTGTCACCTGGGAGGCAATTCCACGGCTCGGCCTGGTCAATGAGCGATACCTGCCACCGGCCAGCCTGGTCATGGCGAAATTCTTCGGCTATCTGTTTCAGCCCGGTTTCTGGGGCAGTGTCGCCCACACGATGACAGCCTGGACGCTGGGCCTCGCGATTTCGATCATCGCGGCCAGCGTGCTCGGTCTTCTCATCGGCTCCAGTCTTTTTCTCCGCCGAGCCACCCGCTCGACCATCGAATTTCTTCGGCCCATCCCCTCCGTCGCCTTGATCCCGCTGGCGGTTCTCCTGTTCGGACTGAAGATCGAATCTTCACTGCTGCTGATCGTCTACGCGTCATTTTGGCAGGTGCTGCTCCAGGTGCTTTCCGGAGTGGCCGATGTCGACCCTGTCGCCGACAACACGGCCCGCAGCTACGGCTTAGGACGAATGGCTCGGATCCGATACGTCGTGTGGCCGACGACGCTCCCGTACCTCATAACCGGGATCCGGCTGGCATCTGCAGTCGCGCTGATTCTGGCGATTACGGCCGAACTGGTCATCGGCACCCCGGGCCTCGGCCAACAGATCGCACTGACCCAGTCCGGAGGCGCTGTCGCCGAAATGTACGCGCTCATCGTCGCGACCGGCCTTATCGGCGTTCTCATCAATACCGTGGTGCGCTTGGTTGAAAAACGCGTCTTGACCTGGCACACATCGGTTCGCGGAGAGGCTACAACATGAGATACCCCAAGCGCGTACTCCATTTCCTCGGCCTGCCCGTACTTCTGATCGCCCTGTGGTGGGTCCTGACACTCGGGGCCACCAACTTCTTCGTGCCCAAGCCGCTCGAACTCCTGCAAACGTTCTGGGCAGTCTGGGCCGGGGAGAGGTTCTTAACGGATTTCGTGCCCAGCGTCCTTCGTTTGTTGGTCGGACTCGGTTTGACCATCCTGTTGGGTGTTGTCTTCGGCGTGCTTATCGGCTCAGTGCGCTGGCTCCGCAGCCTCACCGAGCCGATGCTGGAATTCTTCCGCGCGATTCCTCCGCCAGTACTCGTTCCACTGCTCATGCTGCTGGTCGGGATCAACGACCAGATGAAAATCATCGTGATCATCTCCGGCGCGATCTGGCCGGTGCTGCTGAACACCATTGAAGGCGTGCGAGCCGTCGACCCCGTGCTCAGCGATACCTTCCGGACGTACTCGATAACCGGGTTTGTCCGGTTGCGGCATCTGGTACTGCCGGGGGCTAGCCCCCAGATCATGACCGGGGTGAGGCAGAGCACGTCCATCGCACTAATCCTGATGGTCATCTCTGAAATGTTCGGATCTTCCTCCGGACTGGGGTTCACCATCGTGCTGTTCCAACGTGCGTTCGCCATTCCAGAGATGTGGAGTGGGATCGTCGTCCTCGGCCTGCTGGGCCTTGCGCTCTCCGTGATTTCCAAGTCGATCGAAAACCGGTTGCTGAAATGGTACTCCGGCCTGAAAGAGGTTCAGCATGCCAGTTAACGTACTCAATGATGGCGAGCGCATCCCGGACAACTCAGCCTCGGAGCCCCCGATGCTGTCGGTGAAGGGACTGCGAAAGGTCTATCCCGTGCCAGGCGGCGAGATCGAAGCCGTGCGCGACCTCACCTTCGATATCGCGCCCGGTCAGCTGGTCTGCGTGGTCGGACCTTCCGGCGCGGGCAAGACGACTCTGCTGAAGTGCATCGCCGGGCTACTGGCCCCGACATCGGGGTCGATCGAACTACGCGGCACTAAGGTCGTCGGGCCGCCTCATTCCATGGCCGTCGTCTTCCAGGAGTACGGTCGCAGCCTTCTGCCGTGGATGAGCGTTCGCGCCAACATCGAGTTGCCGCTGAAGAACCAGCGCATCCCACGCGCCGAACGCACGAAGCTCGTGGATGACGCCCTCGCCGCCGTCGAGTTGTCTCACGTGCCGGATAGCTATCCCTGGCAGCTGTCCGGCGGAATGCAGCAACGTGTCGCGATCGCGCGAGCGGTGGCGTACCGGCCAGAGGTCTTGCTGATGGATGAGCCGTTCGCCGCCGTGGACGCCCAGACCAGGGCCGATCTGGAGGACCTAGTTCGCCACATCTGGCAGAAGCTCGGCGTGACGATCATCTTCATCACGCACGACATCGACGAATCGGTCTACTTGGGCGAACGGGTGCTTGTGCTGTCGAATTCACCAACGGTCGTTCAGGAAGATCTGACGATCGACCTTCCGGTTGATCGCGACCAACTCACCACCCGGTCGAGCGCTCGCTTCAACGAGTTGCGCGGGTACGTCTACGAGCAGATCCAGCTGGCGAAGAGCCGTACCCTTTCCGGGCCGATCCCGGTAACGAAGAAGGGCCACAAATCATGAGTGCTGCCGCCACCGTGCGGGACGCCTGTTTCGACGTCATGCGCGCCGAAGGCCTCACCACGATCTTCTCGAACCCCGGCTCAACGGAAATCCCGTTCCTCGTGGATCTGCCTAAAGACATCCGGTTTGTTCTCGCGCTACACGAGGGATCGGTGGTCGGCATCGCTGCCGGCCACGCGCTCGGTAGCGGCTCGCCGGCCTTCGTGCTCCTCCACACGACGGCGGGCTTCGGCAATGCGGTCGGGGCGATAGCAACGGCGCGCGTCAACCGCGCGCCCATGGTGGTCGTCATCGGCCAGCAGGACCGACGGCACCTCGCACTCGAGCCCTTCCTCGCCGGACGGCTTGCCGGGCTCGCGGGAGATTATCCGCTGGACGTAATCTCGCCCGTCATCGCCGCCGACGTACCGTCGGCCATTCGACGGGCGACACACCTCGCGCGCCAGGAAAGCGGGCCGGTCATCGTGATCGTCCCGATGGACGACTGGGATGAGCCGGCAGATCCGACCGCAACGGCAGCCGCGAGCGGCAGCGTATCGGCTCCGCGCGGGATCCCGACGGAGCTCGAGGACGTCGTCGCCGCGCTCCGCGAAGCGGCCGCTCCCGCAATCATCGCCGGCTCGGGCAACGACAGTGAGCCAGGCTGGGCAGCTCTGGTGCAGCTCGCAGAAAGTCTGCAGGCCCCGGTATGGCAGGAGGCGTTCGGTTCCCGGGCGGGCTTCCCGCAGGACCATCCGCTGTTCCGCGGCAGCCTCCCCGCCGACCGCCCCCGCGTCCGGGAAGCCCTCCAGGACCACGACGTTCTCCTCGTGGTCGGTACCGCAGCCCTGCGCCAGTACCCGTACAAGCCCGGTTCACTTGTGCCGGACGGCATGAGGGTCTTCGTCGTGACCGCGGATGCCGCGGAGGCGAACCGGTCGCCCGCCGAACTCTCCATCATTGGCGACCCTGCCACCCTGTGCTCGTCCATCAGCACCCAGCTCGGAGTTCGCAGCCCGCTGCCCGCGGGACAGGCGTCCGACCACGTGAAGCGTCACGCCGAGACCTACCAGCTGGCTCCCCACGTCGCCGACGAGCCCCTGCGAGCGGCACACGTTTTTCAGCTTCTCGCAGAACGCCTTCCGATAGAGACGACCGTGGTTGAGGAATCCCCCTCCTCACGCCCGGCCCTGGAGGCACTCATTCCGGCCCGTCGGCCGTTTGGCTTCCTATCTGCGGCGATGGGTGGGCTCGGGTTCGCCATGCCGGCTGCCATCGGGCTGAAGATGGCCCAGCCGAACCGCCCGGTCATTGGCATCATCGGCGATGGTTCGTCGATGTACTCAATTCAGTCGCTGTGGACGGCCGCAAATCTCGGGGTTGGGGTCGTCTTCATCGTCCTGAATAACGGCGGCTATGCCGTGATGAACCGTCTGGCCGACCAACGCGGTGGCGCGGCTCCGTGGCCGTCCTTCGGCGGAGTCTCCGTTTCTGCCATCGCAGCGGGGTTGGGCGTGGAAGCGCTGAAAATAGACGATTACGCCGAACTGGTGACGGTCTTGGACCGCGTCGCACCGTCTCTGGCGGGCCGTCAGGAAGCTCTGGTCCTTGAAGTGACCGTCACGCCGGATGTGCTGTTCCAGCCCTGAATAGGTCTGACCCAGGCGGCGCTCGACGAAAAGTATGCGCCACCGGTGTGTCAGAACATCTCCTGATCTGAACATACCTAAAAGTAATCCCAACAAAACGAGGAAGAAGAGACAATGACTCTCACGACTGACGACACGACGACCGACCTGTTTCTCGATCCGGCAGCCTGGTCTGGAAAGATCTACATCAACGGCGAGTGGACGGTGGGAGCCGGCGGCGATATCCCGGTCATCGAACCGGCGACCGGGCACGAGTTGGGCCGCGTAGGAATTGCGACGCTGGCGGACGTAGCCGTGGCCGCCGCCGGCGCAGCAGCTGCCCAGAAGGCATGGGCGGCGACCCCGCCCCCCGTGCGCGCCGGAGTGCTGCGCAAGGCGGCAGCGCTCATGGAAAAACATGCCGACGAGATCATGGACTGGAACGTAAGGGAAGCCGGCAGCGTGCCGGGCTTTGCAGGGTTCGCACTGCACGTCGGTGCCCAGGAATGCTACGAGGCGGCAGCGCTGCCGTCGCATCCGCTCGGCCAGCTCCTCTCGAGCGAAGAACCCAGAATCTCTATCGCCCAGCGGGTTCCGGCCGGGGTCGTCGGTGTAGTTTCACCGTTCAACGTTCCGATCATCCTGGGAATCCGAGCTGTGGCCCCCGCTCTCGCACTCGGCAATGCGGTCGTACTCAAGCCCGACCCTCGTACCGCGGTGACCGGCGGTGTGATGATGGTGCGCGTCTTCGAGGAGGCCGGGCTGCCGGCCGGGGTGTTGCAGTTGGTCACGGGAGGCGCCGACGTCGGCGAGGCGATGGTAACCGACCCCAACATCCGGGTTATCGCCTTCACCGGCTCGACCAAAGCAGGCAGAGCGGTTGGCGAACTCGCCGGCAAGCACCTCAAGCGCGCTCACCTCGAACTCGGGGGCAACTCGGCCTTCATCGTGCTCGAAGACGCCGATGTCGACAAGGCCGTCAACCTCGCGGCGTGGGGTTCCTTCCTGCATCAGGGTCAGATCTGTATGTCGATCGGACGCCACATCGTGCATGAGAGCATCTTCGACCAGTATGTCGAAAAGCTTGCCGCGAAGGCTGAGTCGATGGCGGTGGGCAACCCGGCGACCGACCAGGTCCATCTCGGCCCGATCATCGACGAGAACCAGCGCGACCGGATTCACCGACTGGTCACGGACTCCGTCGAGGCGGGCGCAGAGTTGAAGGCTGGCGGCAGCTATTACGGCTTGTTCTACCGCCCGACCGTGCTGGCGAACTCGCCGTTGGACGGTCCAGCCTACTGCGAAGAGGTCTTCGGACCCGTTGCCTCTGTTGTGAAGTTCAGCACTGACGACGAGGCAGTGCATCTGGCGAGCGCGAGCGAATACGGCCTGTCCCTCGGGATCGTGACGTCGGATGCCATGCGCGGGCTTGAGTTGGCGCAGCGTATTCCTTCGGGCATCGTGCACATCAACGACCAGACCGTGAACGACGAGGCGAATGCCCCGTTTGGCGGGGTTGGCGCGTCGGGCACCGGATCGCGGCAGGGCGGTGCCGAGGCGAACATCGAGGCATTCACCGAGACACGCTGGATCACGATGCGCCGTGTTCCGGGGGCTTTCCCGTTCTGAGTGACGGTCTTGCCCGCGACGTTGAGGACGGTCACCGCGCAGTTCAGGGTGCAACGCTCCTCAACGTGACGTAACCGCCAACCGAAGAGCGGATGCCCTGTGCCGGGCATCTGCTCTATCCGTGGATTCAGTCGTAGAGCAACTTGCCGAGCAGCTCCCGGAGGTAGTCGTGTTCGGCCGGGGTGAGACCGCCTTTCCCACCGAGTGAATGAAACAATCGGGGCGAGAATCAGTCATGAATGCCTCTCAGCGTCGGGTTCCGCGCAGATGCTGCGCTGACAACCGTACCGGGGCATTCGGTGCTCCATAATCGTTATAGGCGCCAAGTCACTGCACAACCTTGAGAAACATATAGCCGACCGTCTCGGTGTAGAAATGTTGAAAGGAGCCGCGGTCGTCGCGATCAAACAAGAGATCGAGTTCTGTGAGCGTGAAGAGAAACTCCGGGTTGTAGAACGTGGCAACGGATGCGTCGGTGCGGGCCAGTTCGAAATTGCGAAAGCCACCGTAGAACGCGCTGATTCCCCGGTTTACGAGGTCCACGTCGACAAGCTTCGGCACGATCTCGAACGGAAACTCGTCAGCCTCCCAGTGATCGGCGAGAAGCGGCTGCACCTCGGCGTCGAGCACCGCCCACAGTTGGCCGAGCACGTCGAGCTCACTCTCGCTGAGCAGGGTCGAGTAGCCGAACTGGTCGCTCGGGTAGAATCGGTCATGCGACAAGTCAGAGCAGACGCACGGCGTTGTTCTTGAGAATTTTCGGCCGTATGCTGTCTTTGAGGTTCAGGACGGCGAAGTCTCTCAGCCAGCGGTCGGGGCTGATCAGGGGAACGTCGCTGCCGAACAGCGCCTTGTCCCGCAGAAAAGATTTGGCCTGGCGCACGAAGTTCTCGGGAAAGTACTTGGGCGACCAGCCGGACAAGTCGATGTAGACGTTCTATTTATGGGTGGCGACGGCGAGGGCTTCGTCCTGCCACCGCACCCTCGGGTGCGCCATAATGATCGGCAACTCGGGAAAGTCGGCGGCGACGTTGTCGAGCAGTATCTGGTTGGACAGCCCGAGCTTGAGGCCGAAGCCGCCGGGCCGGCCAGAGCCGATGCCGGTCTGCCCGGTGTGGCACAGAGCCGGCAGGCCGAGGTTCTGCAGGGCGGCCCAGAGCAGGTAGAACTGCTCGTCGCTCGGGTTGAAGTTCTGCACCGTCGGGTGGGACTTGAAGCCGCGCACGTCGAAATCGCCGGCCAGGCTGTGTGTGATCAATTCCTTGTAGGCCGTTTCGGCGTTGGATTCCTGCCAAGTTAGTGGCGGGTTTCCTGCCGAAAGAGCGCTAATTATCAGGCCAGGCAATTCCCCGCCACGATGGTGGTTTCGGGGATGCGCAGAGTTTGAGATCACCCGGTGACCTCGGCCCGATCCACAGTGTTGCAGACATGGGCCCGCCACCCCTCGATAGGTTCCTTAAGGCGTAGCTACTGCCAAGCGGTCGCGCCGGAAGGAACTAGAAAGCAGATGACGGTACCCATGTCCGTGCAAGAAAATATCAGAACTCTCGACTCCCACGGAATCGCGGGCCGTGAAATCGCCCGACGGTTGGGAGTGAGCCGCGATTCGGTGACGAAATACACCGTTCAGCAGGACTACTCGCCGAAGCCCCCGACGCCCGTGCTTCGGCCGGCCGGGTCGGTCTTGACCGGCTTCGAAGACACCATTGAGCTGTGGTTGGGTGAGGACCAGCAGCGGCCGCGCAAGCAACGCCACACGGCCCAACGGGTCTTTGACCGGTTGGTCGCCGAGCGGGATTATCTCGGCAGTTATTCGCCGGTGCAACGCTTCGTTAAGAAGTGGAAAGGCCAGCACCGGCAGGCCGGGGAGGGCTTCACCGAGCTGGTCTGGCCGGCCGGCACCGCCCAGGTCGACTTTGGGCAGGCCGAGGCCATCGTCACCGGGGTCCGGCAGGTTCTGCACATCTTCGTCGTCACGGTCCCGTTCTCGCACATGCGCTTCGTGCAGGCCTACCGCGGCGAAACGTCCGAGTGTGTCTGACACGGGCGGCGCACCGTGTTCGATCTTCATGGCCCTTGACAGCACCGCCGGACTATGTTCCGCGGAACATATCCGGGGACCAAGACCTTGAAAACCCCATTGAAGAACGCCCACGCCGCCTCGCACCCGGCGATCACCGCGGCGAGGGTCTGCGAGTACGACAGCCAGACGAACATGTGTCGTGAGTACAAGGCCGTGAAAATCAGCGCGTACACCCGCCGGCGCTTCCCAGTGCCCGCGTCAGTGATGAAACCCATTTTACCGAAGTCGAGCTGCAACTCCGCGCCCGGCTCCCCATCGTCGACACGCACCGTGACGTCGCGGAGCCAATACCCGCAGCGTTCCGTCACAAAGCGATGCAACGTTCGATACGGCACCATGCACCCCGACCGAGCCAACAATTCCTCGATCTTCACGATCGACAGCGCCGGATGGTCACGACCATCACCAGCGACCCAGGCCTCGATCTCCGCCTCCCGCTCCAACAGCGACTCCCACGCGCTGCCACCCCCGCAGCACTTCCCTGATCTCATTCACACTGACATCCCTGAATCCCATAGCCGATGACCTCCACGTCGAAAAATGCTCGCGCTATGATCAAACAGCTGACCCAAGAACCCCCCCAGCACGACTCGCCGGGTGATCCCATAGCTGGGCCATTCAGGTGGTCCCATGAACCTGGCAGAAAACCGCCTACGGTGGTCCCATATTCATGGCAAGCGACACGCCACGGCACTTGTACCTCGAAGATAGGATTTACCTAAACCTCGCCATTCTGCCAGCAAGTGCTCGGGACAATCTGGTTGCAATGCACGGTGGCATCTGAAGAGGGGGAATCATGACCGGGTTGAATGAACGGCTGAGGCAACCCGCAGACACGGTGACCTGTCGAGAGATTGTTCTGGACTTCTGGGTCGAACCCGAACTTGTGTTCCTGCGTCTTCTGCAATTTGAGGAGAATACATTCTGGCTTGATAGCGGGGTCGAAGCTGAGACCGGAGTGAGCTACCTGGGATTGCCCTCACAATCAGCCCCGGTCGTCACGTCGTCCGGCGAGGGCGACACCATCCGCGTCTCGGGAGTGGGCACGAGCGACAAGTTCGAGGGCTCGATCTTCGACCTGCTCAGGCTAACGACCGGCACTCGAGGACCCGGCAAGATGGCTGACCCGGTCGGCGGCCTGCGGATCGGCTGGGTCGGGTGGCTGGGGTATGAACTGGGGGCCAAAACGGTGGGGTCGCCGTGTCACGCGTCTGCCCTGCCCGACGCTGCCCTAATGTGGGCCGACCGCATTATCGCCTTCGACCACCGCACGTCGACCATGTCACTCCGCGTCCCCGCCGAGTCTCCGTCAGCGGAACTGTGGGTCCGGGGCGTTCAGGTGATCCTCCGATCCCTGGTCGGGAGCGCGGTACCGCCGCTCCCGAAGGCCGGGCATCCGAGGAAGGCCTCGCTTCGTCATACCCGCGCGGAGTACGTCGACCTCGTCGAACAATGCCGGGATGCCATCGCGGAGGGTGATGCTTACCAGATCTGCCTGACCAATGAGATCGCCATCCAGGGAACACTGGACCCGGTCCAGACCTATCGCCGGTTGCGTCGACTGAACCCGGCACACCATGGAGCGCTGATCCGTTTCGCCGACTTGGCGCTATTAAGTTCCTCCCCCGAGCAGTTCCTTGAGGTTTGCCCGGACGGAACGATGACCACCCGACCTATTAAAGGTACGCGCCCCCGAGGACGAAACGCCGAGGAAGATGCCGGGCTCATAACGGAGCTGGCCGGTCATCACAAAGAGATCGCGGAGAACGTGATGATCGTGGATCTGATGCGCAATGATCTGGGTCGGGTGGCCGAAACCGGCTCGGTGCAGGTCCCCGATTTTCTCCGGGTGGAGTCCTACCAAAACGTACACCAACTGGTGAGCACCATCTCAGCGAGGATCGACCCAAAACTGACCTGGGTAGACGCCGTTGAGGCGTGTTTGCCGGCCGGGTCGATGACCGGAGCGCCGAAACACAGCGCGATGAGCATCATCGATCGACTCGAAGGAGGTGCCCGGGGACCCTACGCCGGCACCTTCGGATATATGGGGGCAGACGGTCGCGTCGACCTGGGCGTGACGATTCGAAGCCTGGTGATTGGACCGACGATGGCGACCATCGGCACGGGTGGTGGTATTACCGCCTGGTCGGTTGCGGAGGAAGAGTACGAGGAAACGATGCTCAAAGCCGCACCGCTGCTGGCGTGCGTGTCTGCGGTGATCATCGCCTGACGGAGCAGTGTCCACACCAGGCGCGAAATGCCCCTCACCCAGCCGAATTCTCTGGTAGACCGCGGTGACCTTGCAGTGGGTCTTCAGCAATGGGACTGTGTCCTCTTCCGGAGCGCGACTGCAGCCACATTCGGTAGCAACACCGTAACGCGCGACGTGGGGACTGGCTCAAACGCGGCCTGAGAATCGGCCACAACATATGCAACACTCTCGACCGTTAGAGTCGGCAGAGAAACCTGAAAGCGAGTTTCCGCTCGAACAACACCATTATTCTGCAAACTGCGAAAGATCTCCCATGACTCGATCGCCGATTTTGCGTTGCCGAGCGGCGGCAATCGGAGTGACGCTGCATTGACGCCGTCAGAAATGCGCAACGGTCGCTGGTCGAGGCGCTTGATAAGAATGGGTTCGTCACTGACCCTTTCGTGACCCTCGGTTTGCCTCATCAGGTCTGGCTGGAATGCGATCCCCAAGAAACGGTCGCCAACCTAGCCATCAGGAATGCGCTTGAGGCGATCATTCAGCGCATCATGGACGGTGCGGAAAATGGTCTCTGCGTCAGGAAAGTTGATGGAGCCCTCTTAGCCTGAATCCACCGGTCGACCTTTGAAGGAATCTTGATTTCGGTTTGGCGGGTTTTCTGATTTTCGGGCGTGGGT
>NZ_PJJK01000061.1:0-11130 GCF_002929785.1 Cryobacterium sp. Y62
GGCGTCGAGGATAGCCTGCAGTCCGCTGCCACAGCGGCGGTCGACCTGCACGCCGCCGACGGTGACCGGCAGGCCGGCGTTGAGCGCGGCAACCCGAGCGACCGGCGCGGCCTCGGCCGAGGGATAAGCCTGGCCAAAGATGACGTCATCGACGAGGGCACCATCGAGGCCGGTGCGTTCCATCAGCGCGGCGATGACCGCCGCCGCCAGGTCGGCCGGCGCGACGGTCTTGAAAGCGCCGCCGAACCGGCCGATCGGGGTGCGCAGCGGCTCACAAATGACGACCTGGCGCAGTGTGGTGGGTCTCATATGGGGNACGACCTGGCGCAGTGTGGTGGGTCTCATATGGGGTCTCCGTCATCGTTCATAAGGGTCGGGGATGCAGTCGACAGGATTCGGGCAGTCATTCGGAACCGCCGATCAGTGTCGTGATGATGGCCAGCGGCGTGAGCACGAGCGGAGTCGTCTCGGTCGCCTTCTGCACCGCGTCGACAGTGATGCCGGTGTTGTCGCGGATGCTCTCGTCACGCTCGACCGGGAGGCCGGGAATCTGCACGATCTCGTCGTCGTAGATTTCGGTGCCCAGGCCTTCGTGAGCGCGGGGTTGGTCATGTGCCAGCCGATCGAGGTGTTCCAGAGGGTCTGGTTGCTGACAGTTTGGTTGACGGCCGCCAGCCAGGGCCTGAGCGGCTTCTCGACTACGAACAGTGCTCGGCCCATCGACTCGACGCCGCCAGCGAGGACGATGCCAGCGGCGTCGAGACGGACCGCGGAGAGGGAGCCTCCGTAACGGCCGAAGGGGGTGCGCACGGCGTCGTAAACGAGGCTCGCGGTCATTCCAGTCCTGAGTATTGGAGGTGGAGGCCGGTGAGCTTTTCGAGCACCTCGACGGTGTTGTCACCGAACAGATCGCGCACTCGGAAGCCGTCGGGGGTCACGTCGAATACAGCGTGGTCGGTGTATATGCGGGAGACGCAGCCGACGCCGGTGAGCGGATAGGTGCACGCGGTTACGAGTTTCGACTCCCCCGACTTCGCGAGCAGGTCGGTCATGACGAAGACTTCTTTCGCGCCGCTCGCGAGATCCATCGCCCCGCCGACCGCTGGGATAGCATCGGGTGCACCGGTCGACCAATTCGCGAGGTCTCCGTGCTGCGAGATTTGGAACGCACCGAGCACGCAGATGTCGAGATGGCCACCGCGCATCATCCCGAATGAGTCGGCGTGGTGGAAGTAAGCCGCACCGGGAAGAGCAGTCACGGGTTGTTTGCCTGCGTTGATCAGATCCGGATCGATTCGACCAAGTGCGGGCGCGGCTCCCATGCCGAGCAGTCCGTTCTCGGTGTGCAGGAAGATTTCGATGTCGTCGGGCAGGTAGTTCGCCACGAGGGTCGGCGCGCCGATGCCGAGGTTGACGTACGCGCCGTCGGGGATATCGGCGGCGATGCGCTGAGCGACCTCTTCACGGCTGATGCGCGTCATCGGACCGCCCCCATCTCCGCGTGGACAGGCTCACCCTCGACGTCGACACCGCCCACGAACTCGCCATCCCGAACCCACCGACGCGAGCCCACGGCCACAACACGGTCGACGAAGATGCCCGGTGTCACCACGGATTCTGGATCGAGCGCACCAAGGTCGACGATCTCGTCGACCTGCACGACGGTGGTGGTTGCTCCCGCCGCCATGATCGGACCGAAGTTACGAGCGGTTTCGCGGTAGACGAGGTTGCCCCAGCGATCTCCGCGGTAGGCGGAGATTAGTGCGAAGTCGGCCTTGATGGGGTACTCCAGCACATGTCGGCGGCCTGCGATGGTGCGCTGCTCCTTGCCATCGGCGAGCTGGGTACCGACCCCGGTCGGGCTGAAGAACGCACCGATTCCGGCCCCGCCCGCCCTGATGCGCTCGGCGAGATTGCCCTGCGGTACGAGTTCCAGCTCGATGTCGCCCGACCGGTAGAGACCATCGAAGACCCAAGAGTCGTGCTGGCGCGGGAACGAGCAAACGATACGGCGCACCCGCCCCTTTCCGAGCAGCGCAGCCAGGCCCGTGTCGCCGTTTCCCGCGTTGTTGCTCACGATTGTGAGGTCTCGGGCGCCCTGTTCGATGAGGGCGTCGATGAGTTCCACTGGCTGACCAGCTCGACCGAATCCGCCGATCATCACCGTCGCTCCGTCGGGGACGCCAGCAACGGCCCGCGCCACATCGACGACTGTCTTGTCGACCACGGGTTCAGCCCCGGTTCGAGTGATCGACGGTGACGACGTCGAGGGCTTGTGCCCGGAATGAACGTCGAATGACCGGGCCGCCGAGGATCGGGCGGCGAATCGCGATGGCCAGGATCATGGAGTCTCCTTGGGTCTAGTGTGTGGAAACGGGCGAGAGGAGCTCGGTGACGAAGGCCGTATTGAAATCCCCGCTTTGAAATTCTTCTGTTTCGAGGATCTTCTTATGGAACGCGGCAGTGGTGATGATGCCGTCGACTACGAGCTCATCGAGTGCACGGATAGCGCGTGCTATGGCTTCGTCCCGGTCGTTGCCCCAGCAGATGAGCTTGCCGATCATGGAGTCGTAGAACGGCGGGATGACGTATCCGGACTCGATGTGGGTGTCGATGCGGATGCCGAACCCACCTGGTGCGCGAAAGTTCGCGATCGTGCCCGGGCCCGGGGCGAAGTTGTTGTCGGGGTCCTCCGCGTTGATGCGGCACTCAATGGCGTGGCCGCGGATGACGATGTCGTCCTGTGTCAGCTTCAAAAGCTGACCGCCCGCGATCTGAAGTTGGAGTTTGATGAGATCGATGCCGGTGACCATCTCCGACACGGGGTGCTCAACCTGGATTCGGGTGTTCATCTCGATGAAGTAATAGGTGCGCTCGATGTTGTCGAAAACGAACTCGACCGTGCCGGCGTTTCGGTATCCGACTTCGTGGCACAGGGCGACCGCGGCCGCGGCCAGGCTCTGCCGGAGCTCGGCGTCGAGCACCGGCGACGGCGACTCTTCGATCAGCTTCTGGTTGCGTCGTTGCGTGGTGCAGTCTCGCTCGCCCAGGTGCAGCGCGGTGATCCCGTCCGAGATCACCTGAATCTCGATGTGCCGGATGTCGGTCAGGTACCGCTCGAGGTAGACCGAGGGGTCGCCAAAGGCAACTTCGGCCTCCGACATGATCTCCGCCAAATCCTTTTCCAGCGTCGCGGCCTCTTCCACGACGCGCATGCCTCGTCCACCGCCGCCGGCCGCCGCCTTGATGAGGAGGGGATAACCCACCTCGCTCGCCACGGTCAGCGCTTCACTGTAGTCCGCGATCGCGCCCACGGAGCCGGGCACGGTCGGTACGCCGGCCCGGCGGGCGATCTTCTTGGCCTCGATCTTGTCGCCCATCCGGCGGATGACATCTGCCGTAGGTCCGATGAAGACCACGCCTTCTTTTTCGCACATCGCGGCAAAGTCGGCATTCTCGGAGAGGAAGCCGTAGCCGGGGTGGATCGCGTCGACCTTATAGGCCAGCGCCGCGCCGATGACGGCGTGGGCATTGCGATAGCTCGACTTCGCCTGCGCCGGCCCGATGCAGACCGCCTGATCGGCCAGCTTCACCGGCAAGGAGCTCGCGTCAGCCTCCGAATAGGCGAGCACACTACGGATGCCCAGCTCCTTGCACGCCCGGATAATGCGCAACGCGATCTCGCCGCGGTTAGCAATCAGGACGCTTCTTAGCAGCTCAGCCATTGCGTCTGATCACCAGCAGCGGCTGACCGTACTCGACCGCCTGCTCGTCGTCGACCAGGATCTGAGTAACGATGCCCGCGAACTGCGCCTCGATCGTGCTCATAAGCTTCATGACCTCCACAATGCAGAGCACAGTGCCGACCACAACGCTGTCGCCAACCTGCACGAATGCGGAAGCACCGGGCTTCGGCGCTGCGTAGTAGGTGCCTACCATCGGTGCTTTAATATGCACCTCATCGACCGCTAAGTCTGTGGCAGGTGACGGAGCACTCGCAACGGGAGCGCTCACGACCGAGGTCGGGGTCATAGCGGATGCACTCACCGCAGCTGGCGAGAGTGCTGACGCTAGAACGGGTGCCGGTGCCACGACGGCCGGTCTGCCAGCCACCTGCCGGTCACGCGAGATGAACAGCTCCACCTCGCCAAACTTGATCGATAGCTCGCGCACGTCGTCAGTCAGGTTTACCCAGTCGACGAGTTTCTGGAGTTCTTTGATATCGGGCGGGTTAAGCGACATTTTCATTCTCTCCTTGGGTGAGGCTGATCTGTAGGCCTTCGAATTTCAGCGCCTGCGTGCCGGTCGAGCTTGTCTGATAGAGCGATTTGACCAGGCCCAGGATCGGTCCGTAGATCTCGTCAGGATTTCCACCCGCAGCCACGGTCCTCTTCATCTCGTCAACCTGCGTGCCCGCGAACATCGCGCGCAACAGCAGCAAATCGATTCCCTCGTCGGGGTAGCGTTCCCGAAGATCCGGCAGCATCGGCTCGATCAGGGACGGCTCGAGCGCGATGGTGGACGAGCCGTTAGCGATGATCTTCTCGCGCAGCTCCGGATCGATAGGGGCTAGCAAGGCGCCGTAATAGCCAAGAACGTACTTCTTGACCTCGTTCGGCACCACTGAGTAACGCTCACCGGAGATCACGTTCATCACAGCCTGCGTACCGACGAACTGCGCGAACGGGGTAATCATGATCGGGAATGCCAATTCGGCGCGCACCCGGGCAACCTCCAGCAGCAGCTCATCGAAACGATCCGACAAGCCAGCCGTTGCTAGTTGGGAGTGAAAGTTCGACAGCATGCCACCGGGGGTCTGGTGCAGATAGTGCAAGCCGTTGTAGGCGACAGCATGGCCGACCGGCTTACCCTCAGCCTCCGCGATAGCCGTCAGCTGTGCGCTGATGGTCTCGATCCGCTCGTCGTCAACGTTGACCGTGTAGCCCAGCGCCCGCAGGTCGCGCACGACGCCCTGCGTCGCTGGCTGCGCGGCGCCGTTGGCCATCGGCGCGATAGACGTGTGCAGCGCGTCGGCACCCAGCTCCACCGCCTCCAGATAGACCAGTGGAGCCAGTCCAGTCAGGCAGTGACTGTGGATCTCGAGCGACCGGTCGCCCATGACCGCCTTGAGGGCGGGCACTAGGGAGCGGATGCGATCAGGCGTCAGGAGACCGCCAGCGTCCTTCAGCATGATGGCGTCGACATCAGCTTTTTCGATCAGCTCGATCGCCTTAGCGACGAAGAGCTCATCAGTGTGCACCGGACTCTCACTGAACGAAACCGCCCCGAAGGTGGAAGCACCGAGCTCTTTCGCCCGGATCAGACCTGGAACGATGTTGTCGATGTCATTAAGTCCGTCGAACGAGCCGATCACGCGGAAGCCGTTGGCGTACAGGCTCTCCACCCAAGCCATGATGACATCGTCGGCCAAGAAATCGAACGAGGCGATGTTCTTGGAACGGATCAGGGCCCGGAATGTGGTGTTCGGTGCATGCTGGTGAGCCAACCGCACCCGCTCCCAAGGATCTTCCTTGAGATAGCGCACCGCCACGTCGAACTGGATCGGCGCCACCAGATCCACCTGCTCGAAACCGACCTTGTCGAAGTCACTCGCCATCGAGACGATGTGCTCCGTGCGCATCCGCGTCGCCCACAGACTCTGATGCGCATCCCGCAACGTCGTATCAATGATCTTGATCTCACGACGGCTATTCGCCGGCCGCCCCCCCAGACTCATCACAGAGGCGATCGATTCACGCTTATTCGTCAACATACATCCGACTCCTTATTCTTCGTTAAAAAAGGGACTTAGCGATATTTTGATCGCGGCCTTGCCCGCGAGACGATGGGCACACACTTCATCTTGTTCGTTCATGTTTTGAGCTCAACCTCCCACCGAGCAGACGCTCAGCGATGGCGGACAAACGCTTTGGTGCAGGACACCCTCGTCTTCAACGGCAGCACGTAAGTGACTAGGGCTATGAGTGTGATCCCGCCTATGAACAGCAGGTTCGCGCCCTGCGAAATGCGCAGCACAGTGGCCAAAGTCATCAGCAGCGCCAACATGATCGAGCCGAGCAACGCTCCGACGAGCGTTCCGCGTCCACCAAGCAGGCTCGCACCGCCGATCACGGGTGCTGCGATCGCTAGAAGCGTATAGATCTCTCCAACCGAGGCGTCACCGATGCCTATTTGGCCAGCGAGGAACACGCCGCCGAGCGCAGCGAGCATTCCGCAAAGCATGTAGGCACCGGCGCGAATTGCCGTTGCTTGTATTCCAAGTCGGTTGGCGTAGATCCCATTAAGCCCGACTGCGCGAACGCGCAGTCCTAGGCCGGTGCGCCGCAGTAAAATGTCGCCAACGATGACAGCAACGATCAACCCAAGCAGGGCGACTGGGAGGATTCCAACACTCCGCATCAGTACAGTCATCAGCTCGTACCCGATCGCCCCGCCCGGTGTGGGCCGCAAGCTCAGGGCGATACCGGTCACGATCCCCATGGTCGCAATGGTTGCGATTACTGCAGAGAGTTTCATCTTCTCGACGAGCCACGCATTGATGAGACCGACCAGAACGCCGAGTCCCAGTGCCGCTGCTACAGCCACGAAGAAAGACTGGAAGATGTCCCCCGATTGGACCAGATATGACACGGTCACGACACTGAGACTCATCGTGGCCCCCACAGAGACATCGATGCCTCCCACAAGCAGCACGAAGTACTGCGCGATAGCGACCGCAGCTAGGGGGGTAGCAATGAGCAGCACGTTTCGCAGGCTTAACCCACTCAAGAATGTGGGGTTCTGGATAGCAGTTAGAACGCCAATCGTCACTATGAGCAGAGCGAGCACTCCCAGACGGATCGTTTCCTCATTCCTCACCCACTTGGGCAGCTTCGAGCCACCGGTCCCTTCAGCGCGCAGGGATACGGTGAACGGTGCTAGACCGGTATCGATGACCCTGGAATCGACTGCGAAAGCGCCCACGATACTCTCCTCATCAGACCCTGCGCCCGGCATGTCCGCGGTAATGCGCCCGCGCGACATGACGATGATCCTGTCAGCGACACCGGCCAACTCCGAAGCATCCGAACTCACGAGAACGACGGCGTTGCCCGCATCCGCGCATGCGCGGAGCATTCGATAGATCTCCATTCGAGAGCGCACATCAACACCTTGAGTAGGCTCGTCGATGAGGAAAACCTTGGGCTCGGTGGCGAGAGCGCGGCTGATCGCGATCTTCTGCTGATTGCCACCAGATAGCGAGCTGGGTAAGTGGGACGGACTTCCCAGACGAATTCCGAAGTCCTTAGTCTGGTTTCTAACGAACCGCCGCTCGGCAGTGCCACTCACGATGCCTGCCGTAGAGATTTTGCGCAGCACGCCAGCGGTCATATTCTCTTTGATTGTCAGGGATTGGAAGAGCGATTCCTGCTTGCGGTCTCCACTGAGAAAGACGATTCCATCGCGCGCGGCCTGGCGATAATTGGACAAGGATTTGCCGAGCGACGTGACAACGCCCCCTGAGATCCCGAGCGTAGCCAGCCCTCGCAGTAGCTGCCCCTGGCCATTGCCGTCTGCCCCCGCGATGCCCAAGATCTGACCTGCACGGAGCGTGAGGCTCAGAGGCCCGAATTTGTCGCCCGCGAGGCTCTCAGCATGTAGCAGTTCTGTTGCATTGGGGTCAAGTTCCTCGCGGTTTGGGAACTCTGTGTCGACGGTGGTACCCGCCATGAGCTCGACTACGTGTTCTGGTGAGACCTCGGCGGCGGGATATGTGCCGACGAATCGACCGTCGCGGAGGATCGATATGGCGTCTGCGACGCGGAAGACCTCGGAAAGCCGATGGGTTACGAAGAGCACGCCGGATCCGTGGGCAGCGGCGCGACGCATCAGCTCGAGCACTCGATCCACGCCGCTCGCATCGAGGGCCGATGTGGCCTCGTCGAGCAGAAGGAGACGGGGTCGCGCCATCACTGCTCGGACAATTTCAAGGAGCTGACGATCGCCGGGGGCGAGGGCGGCCACCTTCAGATTAGGGTCGAGCTCGAGGTCATAGTCGGCCAGTCGGCCCTTCGCCCAAGAGAAGATATCCTTATACTTTGGCCGCTGCGCCGCGGGTGTACCCACATACAGATTCTGAGCCACGGTCAGCGAGGCCAGAAGTGACCCGTCCTGGAATACGGTCAGCACACCGGCGGACTGAGACTCAATGGGCTGATGTTTTGTCAACCTCTGATCAGCGACAGTCACTGTGCCCGTGTTTGGAATAACCGTGCCACTCAAAATGCCCACTAGCGTCGATTTGCCCGACCCGTTCTCGCCGACCAAAGCGCGTATCTCGCCGACCTGAACTGTGAGGGACATCTCACTGAGGGCTTTGACTGGTCCGTACTGCTTGCTGACTGCGGTGGTCTCGAGTGCGAGTTCAGCGAGTCGCAACTCAGACACCGTCATATCTTTGATCGAGTTTGTCATCGGAAACTTCCGGGTTTGAGGTCCTATAGGGAGGTTCGGGTGTGGGGTGCCGCGGCGAGATGCACCCCACACCCTACGGGTCGCTGTTACTTCAGCATCCCGCTCATGACGTCTTCAGGGATCAGCGCGCTCCACCCCGGGAAATCACCGGGTAGGTCCGCCTCATAGACGCCCGCTTTGGCCTTGATGATCGGCAACGGCAGGGGAGTCCGATCCGGAACGTCCTCACCTGCCAGGATGCTCATCGCGTTGGTGAGCGCGAGACGCGCCTGATTGACGAGGGCGTTCGTGTAGTAGAGATCAAACTCTTTGGCGGTGCCCGCACGCTCCTCCCAGATGCCGAAGAGTTCGTTCATCTCGGTCCACGTGAGAATCGAAGGAACCTGCACGCCGGCCTGGTCGTAAGCGCTGATGAGCTGCGGGATTGGATCGGCGTATGTGTTGAGGACGGCCTTCGCTGGCACGCCCGACGCGATAAGCGCGGCAGCCGCGCTAGCTACGCCGGGGCGAGACCAGTCAGTGTCCTGCTGAAATCCGATCGTCGGGCCGTCTAACTTCGTGAGGGACTCCTGAAGGCACCCGGTCACCAGGGTGTCCTGAGGATTCCCGGGCGTTCCGAACAGGAACGCGAGTTCGTTGGTGCTGGTGAGGCCGAGGTCGTTCACCATCACGTTGCTCATACCCGTGCCAGCGTCGCACGCCTGAGCGTAAACTTGATTATTGATAACCGAGCCGTCGACATCCGGTGTCTCACCCGTGTAAGTGGCGATGACCGCTCCCGCTGCTTGCGCCTCCGTGAATACGGGTGCCATCGCGGCGCCGAACGCGTTGTATCCGATGATGATGTTGGCACCGTCAGCAGCGAGGCTTCGCACGGCGGCCTGTGCTGACGGCAGGTCAGCCACGAACGAATATGAGATCTTGCCGACCTCAGGATACGTGAGTGCCTGCAGGATGACGTCCATAACGGCCGTCGTCTGCCACAGATTATCGACCGCGTTGAAGATGCCGAGGTGCACCGGACCGTCGCCGATCGTACACTCCGGCTTCTTCCAGCAGTCGAGGGCAGTCTGGATCTGGTCAGGCGTCAACTCGAGCGTGGCCCGAGCGAAACCCTCTACGGCCTCGTCCGGGAGGCCGGCCATGGGAGTGTCAACGCCGAAGGCGAGGTTGACGAGTTCCTGAACCTGTGCCTCATCGTACTCGAAGTCGGTATTTACCTGGATGGCGGTGCCAGCGCCGTTGCCGCCGGTGTCGGACGAGCTACAGCCGGCCATCAGCATTGTGAATGCGGCTGCCGCAGCGCCGAGCATCATTGCTCGGCGGTGCAATCGGGAATTAGGTGCCATTAGTTTCCTCTTATTTCTCTTTATTGGGATTTTTGGTCGCAGAACGATCACGCTTGTTGAAGTGCAGCCTCGTCTGGCTCCGCTGGGACCTTGACGCCGCCCGACGTCTTCATCGTCCGAGGCCGCATAAGCAGGCCAACCCCAGCGAGGCCAAGTGCCAGCACTAGGCCCTGGACGAGAGTCCGTGCTCCTGTCGAGAAGCCCATGACCGCCAGGCCGTGGTCGAGCAGGATAATGAAGGTCGCGCCGAGAGAGGTCGCAAAAGGACCCACTCGACCACCCGTGAGCACTGCACCGCCGAGGACCACGACGATGATGCTGGAGAGCAGGTAAGGCCCACCGGACGACATGTCGGGCGAGGCTATCTGGCCGGCGAGCAGGACGCCACCGACCCCACCGATGAGAGAGGCTATGATCCACGCGGAGACGCGCAGGGCAAGGTAGCGGATGCCGAGCAGCTCACTCGCGCGCATCGAGGCGCTTGCCAGTACGAGCCGGCGCCCAGTCGTGATTCGCCGCACAAAGACAAGAATCAACACGGCGAACGCGACCGCTACGACGAGGATGAAGCTGACGCTGAAAATGTTGCCCTGTGCCCACGAGGAGAGCAGGGGCGGGACCTTGGTCTGTAGCGCACCCTCGCGGTAGATGATGGTCGCTCCCAACACCAGTTGCCCGGTTGCCAAGGTGGTCACCAAGGCGTTGAGCCCCATCACCTCGACGAGAAGTCCATTCACTACTCCGACGATGAGGCAGACCATCGCCGCGACGAGAAATGCCTTCGGCAGCATCTCGTTCTGCCCACCCGACTCTCTCAGCATGATGATGCCCATCGCGGTAACGACAGAGGGAAGGCTCAAATCAATCCCGCCTGTGCCGATTACAAATGCTTGGGCGAGACCAATTATCACCATGACTCCGAGCAAGGGCGTCAACGTGGCGAGCGTGCGTGGCTCGAAGAGATTCTGCCCTGCGGCGAGTTGGAGAAACAGGATCAGCAGAACATTGGCGATCAAAATCACCATCAACGGCGTCCATTCAAACTGGAACCGCCTGGGTGTGGCCATCTCTTGCGCGTTCGGTTGTGACACTCGGCGTCCCTTCTCTTTATGACATTCCGCTCAAGACCGCAGAGAGCATTCGATCCGGCAGACGAATGATCGAGTCTTGTGGTGTACGTCCGAGAATCTTCTCCCGCGCCGCAAGGGCTCAGCGGGTGCTGTGTCAAATCGAGACACCGCGGCCTCGCAGAAACTGAACGAGTGGAGAATATATCGAGACGGCAGACCTCTCCCCCCCCCCCGTT
>NZ_PJJK01000064.1:0-14417 GCF_002929785.1 Cryobacterium sp. Y62
TTATGGTTATCAACAGCCAGCATTGGCAGCGTAGGAGAAACCACTAATTCCGCTGTCCGAAATACCCGCGGCAGGTCAGTGGGCGGGAGAAGAGTTACCGGGTTTACGTGACGGTTGAGGAGGATGCTCAGTTGCGTGCTCGTGCGGTGGTTGCTGATGTGACGGTGCCGCGTTTGTTGTTTGAGTCTGCGATGAACGCGAACATTGAGACGACGACGGATCGTAAGGGTGCGATTGCGGAGTTGTTCGTGGTGACCAGGTTGATGGCGAATGTCTCGAACAACGTCAACCAGTTGGCGAAGTTCGCGAATACGGAGGGCCAGTTTCCGGACACNCAATACGGAGGGCCAATTCCCGGACACGGCTGCCGCTGTTGTGGCTGAGTACCGTACGCTCGCCGTCAAGGTCGAGGACGTCATCGACAGGCTGGCCGAGTCATGATGCCGAACATTCGGCGGGGCGGCCAGATGGGTGGCCTGATGGTCTACCTGGCCGGCGGTGGGCGGCACAACGAGCATGAGGAGCAGCACCTTGTAGCCGGCGACTCGGCGATTATGGCGCAGCACGGTTACAGCGTGTTGGACACCAACACTGCTTTGGCGATTGCGCGGAGCTTGGACGCTCCACGTCGTGCGTTCGACGTTGAAGTATTGCGAATGGTGAAGGATTCCGATCCTGTTACGGGCGCGGTGACGAGTAAACGTGTTGCCGGGGATGTGTGGCATTGCTCGCTGTCGTTGCGTGCCGAAGAGGGACAGCGCTCGGATGAGAAGTGGGGATCGATTGCGCAGGACTTCGCCGATCGGATGGGGTTTACCGAGAGCAGCGGAAAAGCCGCGTGCCGGTGGGTTGCGGTGCGTCACGGACTGTCCACGAACGGCAATGATCACATTCACCTGGCCGTGTCGTTGGTGCGCGAGGACGGGACCAAAGCAACGACACACAATGACTTCACGCGCGCCCAGGAGGTATGCCGCGACCTTGAACGCGACTATGGGCTCGAGCAGTTGGAGAGCCGCGGTCGGGGGCTCGGAGAGCGCGGCGTGAAGCCTGCCGAGCGGGAGCGTGCCGTACGTTCGAGCGCCGCTGAGGTGGACGCTCACAAGATGGAGCGTTCTGTCCGAGCCGCGGCGACCGCGTCCGTTGACGAGGGTGAATTTGTTCGGCGGCTGCGTCGTGGTGGTGTGCTCATTCGGCCTCGCTACGCCGCCGGTCGCGATGACGTTGTCGCCGGCTATTCGGTAGCGGTGCGGCCCACTGCTGGCGAGAAGCCGATCTGGTATGGAGGTGGCCGACTTGCCCGTGACCTCACTTTGCCCAGGCTTCGGGAGGGGTGGCCAGAGAGCCCCCAGACGGCGCAGGGAGCCGTCGATGAGTGGCGGGCCACGGCGAAGAACCCGTGGGAGTACCGACCTGTCGCACCGGGCCGGGAAGAGTCGACGCCGTCCCCGGAAATGTGGAAGCAGTACAGCGACGAGATCGGGCAGCTGCGCGAGCAGCTCCGCGACGTTCCCGTAACGGACAGAGCCACGTGGGCGCATGTCGCCCGGGAGACGGCCGGCGCCTTCGCCGCGTGGTCGCAGCGCGTCGAGGCAACACCAGGACCCCTCGCGCAGACGTCCCGGGAGTTGGCCCGGTCGGCGCATCTTCGGGCGTACCAGTCCCGGCCAAAACCCGCCCAGCTGGGGTCGGCGTCGAACGCCGCCATGATTCTCATGCAGGCAGCCAGCGGTGGTCAGGGCACGATGGCTGAAGCGATTATGCTCCGGCAGTTGGGCCGTGTGTCGGTGGCGATTCTTGACATGCACAGCGCAGTCGGTGATGCCCGCCGGGCCGAGCAAGTCACGGCCATGCTGCGTAACCAGTTCGCCGCGGTCACCGATCGACTCCCGGCGGTCCCGAGCAAGACCACACAACCGGACTCACGCATGCAACCCGCTGACGTTCCGGTCGTCATGCGACAGGCGACCGACGGGCTCGCGGCGCCGGGAACCGGTTCGTCGGTGCCCAACAAGCTGCAGCTGACCAAACGAAAGACCCCAGCCACGCCACGCGAGCGTGACGGGCTGGGCAGAGACTAAACGGAGGAAGACCATGGCTGAAGAAACTGACGGTGTGGGCGAAACGTTCGACGACTCGCTGCGCATCGCACTCACCATCGCGTCACAGTTCGGAGAACGCATCGCCCGACTCCGCGAGCAGCTGGCACGACAGCGCGAAGCAAGCGCAAGCCAAGAGGCGCGCGAGCTGGAAGCACGCTTTGAGGCTGAGCGTGGAGCCGCCCGGGCTAGCCTCGCACCCATCGAACAGTCCGAATGGTGGAACCAAGCCACCCCCGAGGACATCGCCGGTGTGCATGAGACTGCTACCGCCTGGCGGGATGTCGATGATGTTGCCCGTGGCGCCGGCGACACCATCAAGCACGAGGTACAGGAACGCTACGACATCGACATCGACGCCCCCGGAGCGGATCCCGCTGCCGTCGCTGCGGCACTGCGGGACGCTGAGCGCGACCGCGGCGATGCCGCGACCGAGCGGCAGCGAGCTGGTGAAGACGTCACCGCGAGCCAGCTCCTCTTAGCCAACGCCGACCGACACGAACGTGAAGCTCAGGAAACGGCCGACCGCGTCTGGAATACCAGCGACCTCGAGACAGTCGCCAGTACCGACCTCACTATTCGTGACGAAGAGCAAAAGCAGGCCGCCGACGTCACCGACCAGGCGCGCATCGAGCGCGGGTCGGGGGAACTGGAATACGACAGCTCCGAGCGTCGCGAACGATTCGCCGCGAGCCTTGAAGGCAAGGCAGACCAGAAGACGATCAACGCGCGAATCCTCGCAGACGGTGAAAACGCCAAGCCCCCAAGGGAGGCAGTCCTGTCCCAGCCGGGCAAGGCCGCCAAACCACGCCGCAGTAGCACGAGCAGCGTGCAGCAGCGGGACCGTGGCGGACTCTCACGCTGACAACGCTTAGGAAGGGCCAGTTCACGAAACGGAACGAATAGCACGCTAAGAGATCTCGGTCCTGCGCAACGATCGTAGTTTCCAGCTTTGGAGTGGCGGGGGTTCTTGCAGCTGGAGTCGCCGGTGAGGCTGAGATGCTCCGAGTTGGAGTCCTGCGAGTATTTCTGCGAACGCGCATTCTTGCTGGGTGGCGGTATACAGCACGCTGGCACCGAGCATGTCGAAGCGGTCGCCGGTTCTAGGCATCGCGACATCCACTGCGTTGATGTGAGAAAGTCTGAGGGCGGTGTCGTTCGACGCGCCAGAACGCCGCCGGGCACTCTCACGAGCGCCAAAGTGACCCGCAAAAGGGATCATCCCCGCCGACGTTCCGGTGTCAGCGGGGATGAGCGTCGCGGACCGTAACGTTCCGACGTCCGGGCGATTGTCGTTGATCGGGCGAAGAAATCTATACGTGTAGGGCACCGGAATCTAAGAAAGTGAAGTCCGAGGAGTCCACTTCTAACCGCGAACGCACCCCGTCTCGGCCCATTCCGTGAGGGCCATCGAGACAGGCTGGTCCGGAGCGAAGCCCAGCACGCGGGCTGATTCGTTCACGGCTGAGATTATGCCAGAATCCCAATGATCCTGCGCATCCCCGATGCGGGCTGATGTGTGGCTGATTGCTCCTGCAGGGATATGTTTGGCATCAAGCATAGCCAGGGCAGCGATCCCTGCCTCCTCTTTTCCGCGGCCCGCATCGTTGAAGAAGACCACAGCGCCTGGGCGTTGAAGGGCGAATTCTCCGGAACTGACTCCCCCGTGAGACGCTGAGACCACGGCCTGCCCTTCGTCTTCAACGGTCAATTTAGTTATTGAATCCATTAGTACGACGGAGCGGCCAGGCCGGGATAGAACGGTGATTTTCAGCATTATATTTGGTCCTTACTGCTAGTTATTTGCCTGTCGGTCGATGTGGTTAAGTTGAAGCATTCGTGCGAGCACGTTGTCGAGTTCACGGTCGTCGAAAATTTCTTTCCAGTCGTCACGGATGATTTTCCCGCGCCCGTAGTCCATGGCGACGAGGCAGGCATCGGAGAAGACGTGATCGCCGTGGAGACCGATGGCCAGCGCGACCTGAATGTGTCCATCCAACATCGCTCGTGCGGCTTTCTCGGGTACTCCGATCTTGTGTACAGTCTCGTTTAAGGCTTCTTTTAACAGGTCGCCGACCATGCATGCTACGACTTCCACCAGGGTGGGTTCCAGGTAGGCCAGTTGCTTGACAGTCACCCAGTGCACATCCGCGACGGGCGAATAGATGCTTCGGATTACTCCTTCAGCGACCTGTCTCGTTTCCTGATCATCGGAATCAAGCGCGGCGACGACATCCTGAGGCGCCGCAATGCCACCGAAGGTGTCGTCGACTTCTTCCTGTGTCTTCCGCTGAAGAAAGACCGAAGGATGACAGGGATGCGCAACGGCGTAGGCGATGTCATCACGCTGGAAGAGCAGATTGGCATAAGCCGCGGCGGGATCAAGGGTGAAGAGAATGGAACCAGGCTTCATCCCCGGCACGATCTCGGCGGATATCTTCCCCAGTGCGATGTCTGGAACAGCGAGAATGACCACGTCCGCCGCACTGATGGCCTCAGCGGACGGCGTGATCACGCGACCCGCATCGGTGATCCGCCGCTGACCTTCTGTTGAGATATCGGAGAAGTACGTCCGATGCGTGCTCGAATCTAGGTTGTTGGACACTCTCATGCCCATCTTTCCGCCGGCGCCGATGACAGCAACGGTCAGAAGGGAAGTGGGGATAGTCATGTTTTACTCCTGCTAGAAGGCGTTTCGAATAACCGCGACGACCCGCTTTGTCGCCTGCTAACGCACTTTCTAGAGCGCTCATCGGCGAGCGGTTCGGTCCAGAGGGACCGGTGAGAACGAGAATAGCCGATTTTTCGGAAACATCAACCGGTTGATGTTTGATAGCATCATCGCGCAGGCAGTTTCAGATTCGAACTCCTGTGGGCCGACGAATCGTGCGGAGCAACAGTCGAAGGAGATCAGGTTGTTGAAAATGAGAGAGATCGACTGTCGTGGGTCGATGGCAATCGTCAATACCCGCCGGGCAGCGACACGATGACGCTGCGCGATCCCCGGAGCTTTACATGCGTTTATCGGATCGAATCCCCTCTCGAGCTGGACGTTGCGGCATCAATCCTCGCCGGCGAGCAGTCGAGCGGAACATTTGTGCAAGTGCCTGGTGAGACGGTAGAACTGCACGAGAGATTTGGAGCAAGAGTCATCGCGGTGCATGATGCAGGTAGAACGCAACCTTCTCTGCCTTCACGAATCGAGCAGCGTGAGGTCTCGGCCGGCGAGGTGACTATTGAGTTCCCTATGGAAGCTATCGGGACGGACTTTGCGACACTGCTGACGGCTATAGGTGGAAATCTCTTCGAGCTCGGCGACCTGACGGGTTGTCGACTGGAGTCGATCGACCTTCCACCCGATTTCATCAATGCGCATCCCGGCCCTGAATTCGGCGTCCCTGGTACTCGGCGCCTGATCGGTAATTCGAGCGGTGTGCTAGTCGGGACCATCATCAAGCCCAATGTAGGCCTGGCACCGGACGACTTCCGATCCATCGTTCGTGAACTAACGAGAGCAAGCGTCGACTTCATCAAAGATGACGAGCTGATGACAGATCCGAAATACTTACCTCTAAGCGAACGCGTAAAAATCGCGCAGCAGGAGATTCTCGCCGCGTCTGAGACGACTGGTCGCCAGACAATGTATGCGTTCAACATCACGGGCGACCTCGGCGGCCTACGTCGTCGTCATGATGAGGTGATAAAGGCCGGCGGAACATGCGTCATGCTCAACGTACCGATCATGGGGCTGCCGGCCCTCGCATGGCTTCGAAGTTTTTCTGAAGTACCGATTCATGCGCACAGGGCAGGTCTTGCTGCCTCTATGCGCCATCCCGCGCTCGGCATGAGCTATGGGGTGTGGCAGAAACTTGTTCGGCTGGCGGGCGCAGATCAGATTCACGTCAGCGGACTTGGCAGCAAATTTTACGAGACCGACAAAGAGGTTGCGACGAACATTGGAAGCTTGCAACTGCCGCTCGGCGACACGCTGAACCCGCTGCCTGTCCTTTCGTCCGGTCAGAACGTTCACACACCAGAGATCACCTATGCGTCGGTCAAGTCGCAAGATTTGCTGATGCTGGCCGGTGGTGGTGTGGCGGCCCACCCTGAGGGACCTGCAGCGGGTGTTCGAAGCCTTCGGCAGGCGTGGGAGGCCGCCGTGTCCGAGCAATCGTTGCCGGTCTCTGCCGACCGGCTTGCAGCCTCGGGTGATTCCGCACTGTCTGTCGCACTACGTACGTTTAAGAAACCGTGACGACATGACTCGCATAGCCTTTCTTGCCGACGACCTCACGGGCGGCGCGGATGTCCTAGCTCAGGCGAACGCTTTCGGATTGCAAGCAGTTATGGTCCTTGACCCTGCTGAGGCTGTGAATACCAACGCAGACGTGGTTGGCGTCGCCGGCGCAGCTCGTTCACTATCAGGCCTCGAGTTTGACCAGGTGGTGACCGAAGCACTCAACGCTCTTCGAGATTTACAGCCCGACGTTTTGATCTACAAAGTCTGTTCAACGTTCGATTCGTCACCGACGATAGGGAGCATTGGACGCGCCATTGAGCTCCTTCACCAAACCGTCCCTACCGCCGGGCCGATCCCCGTCGTTCCTGCCCAACCAGGCTTCGGCCGGTACACGGCCTTCGCCCAGCACTTCGGCACATATGGCGACGCTGTCCACAGGCTGGACCGCCACCCCGTCATGTCGCATCATCCGAGCACCCCCATGACAGAGGCCGATCTGCGAATCATCCTCTCTTTGCAGCTGCGATCGGGGACGTTGCCTGGTCTCATTGATCTCGGGGTGCAAGAAATTGGCGATTTCGCGGCCACTTGGGCTGCGGCCGTCAGGGGAACCAACGAAGCTTTCGTCGTAGACGCTATCAATGAGACTCACATGGACAATGTAGCTCGAGAGCTTTTGAGCGGTCGCCCTTCACTTGTTGTGGGATCAGGGGGCATAATGAGCGCCCTGGCGCGTACCCTCACTGGCGAGACCAGACAAGCGGCTCCTGATACCACGACCGCGAGCGGCCCTGTGCTCGTTGTGAGCGCATCCGCATCAAGGACCAGCGGGGATCAGATCAAGCATGCTGTGGCAAATGGATTCGTAAGTGTGCCCATTCCTCCCGAATCGATCGGCGATGACTCGACAGAGGCTATCGAGTGGATCGAGGAAGTCTTGCAGGCACTGCGTGATGGTCGCGACGTCGTTGCACATACTGCCTGCGGCCCCGACGACCCCCGCTTGCAGACGCGTGATGACTTGACCGCCAGTCTCGTGGGCGGGACGATGGGTCGCGTAGCCGCGGAGGCAGCTAGGCGTGGACTCAGCCGAGACATCGTCATCGCTGGGGGTGACACCTCGAGCCACGCGCTCGCGGCGGCAGGAGTCAACCAAATCAGAATGAGCGAACAGTTCGTCACCGCAGGTCCCATTTGCGTGGCGGACGACAACTCCGGGCTGGGGGGATGCCGACTCCTCTTGAAGGGCGGCCAGGTCGGACCTATCGACGTTTTTACCCGTTTTCGCGGTGTGCGCGCCTCTCGTTGACCCGCCAACCGCCGGGGAGATTACAACATAAAGCGGCTTCGAAGAAGACTTCATGACGACCCGCTTGAAGCCCCCGAACGTCGTCTAGCGGAGCGCCAGTCGGCGGGTATATAAAGGCAAGTACTGTCGTGACGTTCCCCCTTCCTCATCGAGGACTTCGACGACAGCGAGCTGCCCCGCGAACATCCATGCACATTGCCTCCGATTCTGCAGTCTCAAGAGTGTCTCGGTAACGGTGATTTCTGGGCGAGTTTTTTCTCGGCGGCGAGGGTCGTGCTGGCCCATCACCCAGTCGTGTGTCAAGGGCCATGAAGAACTGTGCGTATTCCAGCCAACGTCGCATCACCCGAGTTTCAGGAGAAGCGATGCCAGACAGTCCAAAGAACGCGGCGAAAGAGCCCCGGCGCACTGCCGATGGTCTAGACACGCAACAAATATGCTGAGTTGATGAGGCAAGGGATCAGTAACGCCGAAAGTCTTCCCCGCTAACGATGTTTTGAGGATCTGGTTGGCGCTCTCCGACAACGAGGTCAGGTTCGCAGCGTCGTGTGTTTGACCTGCGCGCCCTAGCGATAGGAACACCGGTGCGTAGGCTTGTGCCTCCTCGGACTTCGTTCGGATCTTACTTCGCACTTTGGGCAGATGCATCGCCGTCGATAACTTCGTCGTGCCCTCATTTTGAAGCGAATCCTGACGTTCGATCAATTTTTTGCATTTAGTTTAGTAGCTACAAATCCAGAGCCGGAAGAGCCCCTGCACCCTGTAACAACAGGGTGCAGGGGCTCAAGGCACTCGTAGCCTCGGGTTAGTGATAATCCGATCGGGCACGGTCGTGTGACACGCGAATAATCGTGTCTAGGTTTCCGGAGCCGGGCCCAAGCGAAACGCTGGTTCTGGTGAACGGGCTGCGGAACTCTCCAACCCATCCGAAGTAAGGAATTCGTCTGCTTAGGATACCGATACCGAGTCCGATGTACGCGTTGGATTCTCGAGCCATTCAGAAGGGAAATGAGCGAAACTGCCATCGAGCTCAATGGCGCTATTCGCACCCACGAGAGCCAGCGTCTGCTTGAATTCCTGTTCAAGAATCGCCATCACCCGCTCAACGCCGCGCTGGCCGCTGGCCGCGACCCCGTATACCCATGGTCGCGCGATGGTGACGGCGTTTGCACCTAGTGCGAGAGCGCGCGCGATATCCACACCAGTACGAATACCTCCGTCGAGCATCAGGTCCACCTGACCGTTGATCGCATCTGCAATGCGAGGGAACGCGGAAACCGAGCTGGGAAGCCCATCCAACTGACGCCCCCCGTGATTGGAGACGATAATACCGTCGACCCCGGCGCTGAGTGCACGTCGAGTGTCTTCGACCGTCGTGATTCCTTTTATATAGAGTGCGCCGTCCCATGTACGGCGAAGCCAAGCGAGATCGTCCCAGTCAGCGGACAGATTAGCCAGCTGAGTGTTGATGAACTCGCTGTGGGATTTGGCACTATCACCTTCGGCAATCCCCTGAAAGTTGCGGAACCCGATTGGCGGCGCCTGCAGCATGTCTAAGAGCCAAGCGGGTCGTCGTAGCGCCTCGTAAGCGTTTCGAATGCTCAGGCGAGGAGGGATGGACATGCCGTTGCGCAAGTCGCGGATGCGGTTAGCGTTCAGGGGCACGTCAACCGTGAGAACGATAGCAGAGCAGCCAGCATCCTTTGCGCGTGCGACGAGGTTCGCGATCATTTCCTTGCTACGCCACAGGTAAAGCTGAAACCAAAGTGGACCGGTTGCGACGTCCGCGATCTCCTCGATCGACCATGCAGACGAAGTGCTGATGGTGTACGGGATCCCGCGCGCACCCGCCGCCTTAACCGCCCCCAATTCGCCCCCGTTGCCCACGACTCGTACGAGACCAGCCGGCCCCAAGACGATCGGCAGCGGAAACTTCTCTCCAGCGAAATGTGCTGTCGTGTCCTGCTGCTTAACGTCAACAAGGGTACGCGGCGTCAGTACGACTCGGGCTAGATCAGCTTCATTGGCCCTGAGCGTCACCTCGTCGCCGGCTCCCCCGTCCACAAAATCGAAAATCATTTTGGGGTTCTTCTTTTTCGCCAACAGACGCATGTCCGCAACGCTCGGAACTGCGGCGATGCCTCTCGGACCGGATGGAGCTGTAATTAGCTTCACAAATTCGGTAATGCTGGATAGCGAGTTCAACGATTCTTCCTTTCAGGACCGGTAGAGGCCCCCATACAGGTCGTGGCCGAAACCGCATAACAGGCCGACGATTGGTTGTTCGAGAGGACCTAGCTGGTCTTCCGAGGTGAGGGAGGCGTCGCCACTGGGAGCGACGGCGCCTCCCTCACCAAATGACTAACGCCCGTATGATTCCCGTACTTTGGCCGCCCATTCCTGGACCGCTTCCGGGAATTTTTCATAAGCCGGTGCCGCGGCAGCGGCCCACTCGTCGAAGTCGACCTCGGTGAACGTCGCGCCCCCCTCGATCATGACCTTTTTACTTTCGATAGCGTCAGCGATGGACGCTTCCCGGTAACTGAGTGAAGCCTCCTCAACCGCCTGATCGAAAGCATCACGCACGTTGTCCGGCCAGGCCTGATAGGCCTCATCCCACACTTGAATGTGGTAATTGCCATACATGTGATGCGTTTCGGCGATGTTCGGAACGACCTCGTAAAAGCTGTTGTAGCGGTGGATATCGATAGGATTCTCAACACCATCGATCGCTCCCTGCTCGAGCGCCGAGAACACTTCGTTCAGGGCCATGGGGGTGGGGCTGGCTCCGAACACCTCCCACGTCGCGATAACCGAAGCCTGGTTCGGTACGCGAATCTTCACCCCCGCCAGATCGGAGGGACTTTCGATGAGCTTGTTCGTCGCTGTCAACCATGGACCACGGTAAAAGCTGCCAAGTAGGCGGAATCCAGATTCCTCTGAGATCTGGTCGATGATGTCAGCTCCCAGATCTCCGTCCCATACCTCGAAGAACTCGTCCTGGTTCGCGTATAGGTAGGGTAGGACACCCACGGCAGCGAGGTCCGTGTAGCGTTCAAGAGAACCCGGACTTTCAATTAGGGCGTCTTGGGCGCCAACTTCGATACTCCCCTGTTGCTCTTCCCAGCTTCCCAGCTGCGAGGCGGGGTACACCTCCACAGTCACCGCGCCATCAGTGAGCTCCTCGACCCGCTCCTTGATCTGAAGCGCTGCCTTATTTTGCAGGCTGTCGGGAGCGCCAGCGTGACCAAGGGTGATCGTGTCCTTCGCGGATTCTGACCCGGAGGCGGTGGGATCTGTAGCTGAGCAGCCCACCAGGGCTATGCTCACAATCCCGAAGGTGGTGACACCAGCAAACAGTTTCGAGCGCATAGAGTGAGATGGTTGCTTCATGATTTGCCTTTCTTTTTGGTGCATGGAGAATGTCGGCAGGAGGCACCGCTGCTGAGGGTGCGGTCGCCACCACTTTGTGACTTCATCTGTCGTCGTCGGGTCTAAACCCAATCTCGTCAATGCCAGTACGTTATGGGATTTATGAAGATTGCGCAACTGGTTGTCCAATTTTTATTAACACAACCGGTTTTACAATTGCCGGAGTCAAAGGGTTTTCCCGGGTAAACTCGCACCATGCCGCACTTTCCAGGAACAGGCCCATCAGATATCGCATCGACGTTGTCGCCGATGGAAGCCCGGAGTCCGGTCTCTACCGTGGCCCGCCGCTTATTGGACCTTTTTACCGGCGGAGCCATCGAGCCGGGAACCAGACTGCCCACGGAACGTCAGCTCGTCACCGCACTGGGAGTTGGGCGTTCCGCTGTCAGGGAGGCCTTGGCAGCGCTTGAAATACTCGGAGTCGTCGACGTCAGGCCTGGATCAGGCACTTATTTGCGGGGCACCGCGAGTGAGCTCTTGCCTCAAACTCTAAGCTGGGGTCTCCTCATCGGTGAGCGAAACACCGTCGAGCTACTCGAGATACGAACCGGACTTGAGGTTTACATGGCGCGGTTGGCCGCTGAGCGCGGGGATCCGGATGCTATTCGCCCAGCGGAGAAATTCTTGAATCGAATGCGAATTTCTCTTACGGACCTTGAGATCTATTCCCAGGCGGACCTCGACTTCCACCGCGTTCTGGAGCGGGCGGCAGGCAACGCGGTGCTCTCTGACCTCCTCCATGTGGTCCGGTCCCTTCTGCAGGTCTACGCGGATCGTATTCTTAGCGAGACGGAAGTTGCGAGCGCAGCCTTAGGAGAGCATCAGGCGGTATTCGACGCGGTTATGTCGGGTGACGGTGACGCGGCCGCAACAGCTATGGCCAAGCACATGCGAACCGCGACCGCCAGGCTGCTCGCCCTGGTTCAGTCGGAGAGCTAAGGTCGGCGAACTGCACGCCGTACCGGAGTCGTCGAGGTAGGCCATCCACCGGACAGACCGCTGTTGTGATTGGCAGGCTTCGGCAACGATGGGGTCGCTCGAACCACCGTACGTTTTACGCCCGCGCAACTAATCCGTGCACCGTCGGCCTTCCGAGGTTGTAATTGGTCGACCGGTTGCGGTATGTTAATCGAACTCGTACCCAAGGAAGGGTGAATCGCGTGATGAACTCAACGAAGAGACTCATACCGCCAGTGGCGGACCTCTCGAAGCGCGGCGTGTTCGCGATTACTGATCTCATAATCTGCTGGGCCGTAATTGTAGGAATTTGCGGCCTGACCGGGTCCCTGCTCTATCAGGTATTCTCTCGGTACGTCCTAAACAACCCAACGATTTGGTCGGAGGAACTGGCGATTCTCCTCTTCGTCTGGGTGTCCATGCTGGCTATCTCACTCGGATTCCGGCGCGGGGAGCATTTGGCGATCGATATGTTCTCCCGCCACCTGCCAGCGTTGGGCGTGAAGCTTCTTGCGACTCTTGTCAGCCTGCTCTCTTGTATTGCGCTCAGCGTCATTGGCTACTACGCGTTCCAGATCATTCCTTCCGTGTCGCGCCAGGTTCTTCCCGGCATCAGCGGTGGGCTGGGATTACCAGCCAAGGTTTCTTGGATGTACTTTCCCGTAATAATCGGATGCGTACTCTCTATCTTCTTCATCCTCGAACGTCTCTTCGCGGTATGGGCCGGCAGGGTGCTCGTGCTAAACGCTGACGCAGATGTGCTGGTCATCGAGCAGCTCGAGAACGACCTCTCCCTTCCGGTACAGGAGGCCCCGCTTGAGGCAGGCGTCAGTAAGGCGAACGCCGAAGCAGCCTGGGTACGGGACGACGTCTCTACCAGCACGTTTCTCACGGACAATCACAAGAAGTTCAGGTCGTAGGAGACATTATGGGATACGCACTTGGTTTTGTGTTCATCGCGCTTCTCGTCTTGAGCGTTCCAGTCGGCATTGCGATCGCGCTGAGCTCGATTGTCGGCATACAGTTCTTTAGCTCTATTCCGATGGAGATCGTCGCGCAACGATTGGTAAGCGGGATCAGCAGTTACTCACTGCTCGCGATTCCGCTGTACGTCTTCGCCGGCAGCCTTATGAATGCTGGAGGAATCACTCAACGTTTGGTGGGGTTCGCGAAAGCGATCGTGGGGCCGGTGCGCGGTGGCCTCGCGCAAACGACGATTATCACTACAGCGGTATTCGGCGGCATCTCAGGCTCCCAAGTCGCGGATACGACGAGCGTTGGCAGACTTATGATCCCGCAGATGGTCCAAGCCGGATATGACAGGCGCTACAGTGCGTCGCTGATGGCGACCGCGGGGGGCATCTTCTTGACAATCCCGCCCAGCATCAACTTAATCGTCTATGGCGTGCTTGCGCAGGTCTCGATCTCTGACCTGTTCTTCTATGGCCTCATCATCGGCCTCGCGACCGTATTACTGCTGATGGTCGGCGCTTATTTTTTCGCCATCGTGGAGAAGCACCCGAAAGGTGAACGGCAGTCCGTGAAGCAGATATGGACGAGCTTCCGGCGTGCCTTCTTCTCATTGATGCTCCCCGTCGTGATCATCGGCGGAATAAGGATCGGTGTATTCACTCCGACGGAAGGCGGCGCCGTTGCAGTCCTGTTCGCAGTCCTGATCGGACTTGTCGTGCATCGAGAAATGAACGTACGTAAGTTCCTCTCCGCTGCGCTGGACAGTGCGGTCCTAGTGGGCGTCATTATGCTGATCATCGCCGCTGCTCAGATCTACTCCTACGCTCTCGTCACAGGTGGGATCCCCCAGGCGATCACAGCCCTCCTCCTCGGGATCACGGAAAACCCGCTGGTCATTCTTCTCTTGATCAACGTGATACTTCTGCTCGTAGGCGCTGTCATGGAAGGTAACGCCGCCATGATCGTCTTCGTCCCGATCATTCTGCCCGTCGCCCTTGCCGTGGGCATCGATCCTCTCCACCTCGGCCTCGTGATCGTCCTGAACCTCGGGATTGGACTGATAACCCCGCCAGTGGGTCTCTGCCTTATGGTGGCGACTACGATCGCACGCACCACTGTGCAGCGCGTGCTCCCGGCGATAGTCCCATGGTTCATTATCTGTCTCGTCCTTCTCGCCGCAGTGACGTACCTCCCACCGCTGTTCGGATGGTTTTACTAGAGATCCTTCGGGGTCAAAACTTCAGCGTTTGTCCTGAGATCATCGTCGACTATGAGGGATACCCGCATGAGCTTGAGAGCTGAAGCCCGGGGTTTCGCATCGAAAGTTGGGACTGCCCCGAGTTCAGTTGACTCGTTGGGTTTGGGGTTTCAGGCGGCCGTGAGGGCCATGTTTATTGTCTCAAACTCG